>JBPYDQ010000702.1:0-14065 GCA_051986135.1 Terriglobales bacterium
AAATGCATTTCACCATACCTTGACTCCTCGAGAAGAAGCCACACGTTCCACTGATCGCAATTGCGAATCCATTTAAGAAGGCACGGCGTGCGATGGGCTGACCCAGGCCCAGCCGCCTTCGTTCGCACTCACTAGGCACGTGTTCACGCTCCGGCGCTGAACCATTTAAATGTAGATGTTGGTATCAGCGGGGGGGATTAAAGCAGCAGAAGCACTCTCAACGGGCGTTTCGGTCGCAAAATCTGAAGGCTTTGACTGTTTGGACATTGTCTTCTAACGAGGTGCGCAACAGTTGTGTGCAACAGTTGTGGGGCCAGGTACTGTGCAACAGTTGTTGACATGGCGAGCTTTCTGATCTACTCTGCTGGACCGTTAGCTCGGGGTCGCGTGTTTATCTTGATGGCAGGATTCATGCGAGCAGCTCGCTTTCCTTATCGTAATGGTAGATCCGTTCTCCTTCTTCTTTTTGTGTACCGTTAGGTCTCGCGGCTTTGTGATCAGGGAGCAGGACTGCAATTTCGTGTATTCGCTTCCAGCGTAAGCAGAAACTGTTCGTACAGCCAAGCTTGGTGCCAACTGGATGTTGGCTCGTGAGTTGGGGCAAGGAGCTGAACATGATGTGCTTTCAAAAATGCGCAGCTTGCACCGTCGTACTCTGGCTGCTGATCGGCAGTGGGTTGGGGCAGATTTCAACTACATCCCTCCAAGGTACAGTTACGGATCCCAGCGGCAGTGCAATACCGGGGGCTATCGTGGTGCTCAGCAACCCTGAGTCGAAAACCGAGCGCAATTCAGTCGCCGATACGACGGGTGAATACCGCTTCCTCGCATTGCCTCCGGGCACTTATACCTTGGCAGTCACAGCGCCTGGATTTGCCGCGCACCGACAGACAGCCTTGCAATTGCTGGTAAATACGCCGGCAACAGTGAACGTTCAAATGAAACTTGGCTCGGCAACGGAAATTGTCACTGTGCAAAGTGAAGTTCCGGCTCTCAATTTGGTGGATGCCTCGATTGGCGACAGTTTCGGCGAAACGCAGGTTCGCCAAATTCCCCTTGAAGGTCGCAACGTGCCCGACCTACTCAGCCTGCAAGCCGGGGTAGCCTACACGGGAAATCGTCCGGATCTGGATAAAGACCAGGACACGCGCAACGGGGCGGTTAATGGTGCGCGCAGTGATCAGAGCAACATCAGCCTGGACGGTGTTGACGTCAATGATCAGTCCCACGGGTATGCATTCACCTCAGTGTTGCCCGTAACGCTTGATTCGGTGCAGGAATTCCGCGTTACAACGACCAACTACAACGCCGACCAAGGACAGGGCTCCGGTGCTCAGGTTGCCCTCGTGACCAAGAGCGGCACCAACTCCTTTCACGGTTCCTTATACGAGTACCACCGCAATACGATAACCAGCGCGAACGACTATTTTATTAAGCAATCGGAGCTAGCGGCCCATGAACCCAATAAGCCGCTGAAGTTGATCCGCAACATCTTTGGCGGGTCTATCGGCGGTCCCATAGGTAAAAATCGCACCTTCTTCTTCTTCAATTACGAAGGAACACGACGCCGTGAAGACTTGCCGGCCGTGAGATCGATACCTACGCCATCGATGTGTCAGGGTCTGATCCGGTACGTAGATACAAGCGGCGGCATCACAACCTTGCGTCCCAGTGACCTTCAGGCGTTGGATCCGCTCCACATCGGAATTAATCCCGCGATTCTTGATTTAAAAGGACATACCGGTTATTTCGACAAGACCTTCTGCAATGGCAAATACTCCACCAACGACACAAGCGTAGGCGACGGATTGAACTATGCGGGTTACCGCTTTAAGGCTCCAGTCAGCGACAACGAAAACGCACTGATTGCGCGGATAGATCACCGCATCGATGCAGCGGGTAAGCACACGATCTTTTGGCGTGGCGCCATGCGTAATATTAATAATCCCGGCGAGCCATTCCTGCCAGGCACCCCACCCATGCAAACCATGCTGGATCGCAGTAAGGGCATGGCTGTTGGCTATACCACGCTGATCAGTTCGGCGATGGTCAACACTTTTCATTGGGGTTTCACTCGTCAGAGCACAGGAATTGTGGGCAACACCAACCAGGAGTGGAATACGTTCATTGGATTGGACCAAGGCTTTGCTTACAGCCAAAACCTGCAGATGCCGGTCAACAATCTGCTCGATGACCTCTCTTGGAATCGCGGAACACATACACTGCAATTCGGCACGAATCTGGGTTTCGCGCGCAACCCGCGGGTCAGCTACCTGCACTCGTTTAGCCAAGCGGTAGGAACCACCGCCTGGATGTCGCCAACCGGCTTTGCTTCGACCGGTGGCCAGTTGGATCCGGCGAATGGAGGTTTCCTCGAACCGGCATCAACGATTGCGTATGACTATCCCATGCTGGCGATGCTCGGCATGGTCTCGCAGATGATTGGAAACTACAACTATGACCGCAGCGGCAATTTGTTGCCGCCAGGCGATCCGGTGAAGCGCCGCTATGGCTTGAACTGGTACGAGTTCTATGGACAGGATTCCTGGCGTGTGAAACCTAACCTGACACTTACGTATGGATTGAGATGGTCCCTATTCCCCCCGCCCTGGGAAGTAAATGGGTGGCAGGCTGCGTCAGCCGTCGATCTCGGGCAACAATTCAATCAGACTGCGCTCGCAATGCAGCAGGGGCTCGGCTACACGAATGTTGCGCCCTTAACCTTCGTACTTACGGGGAAAGCGAATAATGGCCCAGGGTTTTACCACTTCGAAAAGACCGATTTTTCTCCGCGAATTTCGATTGCGTATTCACCTCGGCCGGACAGAACTTGGCTGCGCAACATCATCGGCGATGGCGATAAAACTGTTATTCGTGCGGGAGTCGGCAGAGTGTACGACCGTGCAGGTATGCAACTGATTAGCACGTTCGATGCAAATGCCCCGGCCGGACTTTCTGCCACCGTGCAAAATCCCTGCTGCATTCCAGGCGTTGATGATGCTGCTGACGTGCCCCGCATCGGGAATATCAATGTAATTCCCACGACAAACAGTTCTGGTGTCCAGTTCCTCGAGCCCGCCCCAAGTGGTGCTTTCCCGCAAACCCCGAATCCCGCCGGCCAGGCAATCACGTGGGGAACGGATGAGAGCATCAAGACTCCGCACGCGTACACGCTGGATTTTTCAGTTGGACGCGAACTGCCGAAGCAATTTTCGATGCAACTGTCGTATGTCGGCCGCCTTGGCCGAAGGCTGCTTACGCAGCGCGACCTCCGTCAGCCGTTAGATTTAGCAGACCCCAAAACCCACATCGACTACTTCACGGCTGCCACGCGACTATCGCAACTCGCGCGACAGGGTGTGTCCCCTTCGGATTCAAGTTACAAGTGGGAATCGGAACCTACTGCTGCCTACTGGCATGATGTGCTTCAGCCAAACAGTTCTGGTCAATATCAGATCTATGGCTATGGACCGACATCCTCGCTAATGCAAGCTGTCTATCAGGTGTATAGCATCAGTTCCTACGCGGGCAACGAAGTGGTCGGGCTAGGCAACATTGATCTGTACGGATATTTGACCGACACGGCGGGGAACTCTCATTACTTCTGTCAAACACCCGCGTGCTCGAGCGGTGTTCCCGGCGATCTCCTGAACAACCAAGCGACTGCGTTGTTCGGATGGAGTTCGATCGGGACATCCAGCTATCACGCACTGCAGGCGAGCTTGCAGAAGCAAACGAGCTATGGCGTCCAGTTCGATTTCAACTACACCTTTTCGAAATCGATCGACATAACATCCGCCGCATCCCGCGTTGGTTTCAACGGCGGCATTCTCGGCAGCCAGCTATCCAATGCGTTTTCATTGGCGCAACATCGAGGCGTTTCCGACTTTGATACGACTCATCAGATCAACGCCAACTGGATTGCAGAATTGCCCTTTGGCAAAGGCAAACCCGTGGCCACCGCAGCATCGCCAGTGCTGGACGCGTTCGTCGGAGGCTGGCAGCTTTCCGGCATGTTCCGTTGGACTAGTGGGTTCCCTTTCAGTGTCGGTAATGGAAATGCGTGGGCCACCGATTGGAACTATTCTGGATTGGCGCAGATGGTGACGACGCCGAAAACCGGTGCTTACGTACAACCGGACGGCTCGGTGAGTGTTTTTGCAAATCCCGCGGCTGCCTACGCTGATTTCGTCACTCCCTTCCCGGGTCAGAGCGGTTCCCGAAACGTCTTACGCGGTCCCGGATTTGTGGGCCTCGACATGGCATTGAGCAAACGTTGGAGGCTGCCCTTGGAAAATCAGAGCCTGCAGTTCCGCTGGGAAGTTTTCAACGTACCGAACCAGGTGCGCTTTAATGTGCAATCTGTTGCCAATCCTCCATCCTTCCAGCAGGTTCCGAGTGCATTTGGCAACTTCACAAGCCTGTTGACAAGCCCCCGGGTTATGCAGTTCGCTCTGAGATACGAGTTCTGAGAACGCAGGCTGATTGTTCGACTAGTGCCATGTTAATGCAGTCATCAGGAGCATTGCCGACGTTCGCTCACAAACCGCGGCTGATGGACTACTTCGTACTGGCCTTCGGAGTGATGGTTGGCACAGCGTGGCTGGTCATTATGGACAATACGTCTATGGCGAACTTGTGAAGCCTATCCCGGAAGCCGCGGGAGAGGCTGCTTACGTGGCGCGCGCCTCTTTTCGCCAAAGGTGACCTCGTGACCGGCTGGATGATCGTCCTCAGCTACTTTCTTACCTGCCCAAATTCGTCCCCTCTTCAGCCACGCCCCGCTGATCTCCATCTTGCTGGTCTGGCAAGTAACGCCATGGCTGCTCGGAGGATTCAAGTCTGTGGCCAAGTGCGTGAAGAAGCAAGCCCCGATTTCAAGTCACGCCATTATTTCCCAGCGATCGGCCCAGCGATAATGGCGGGAGTGGCTTTCTTCTGGATTGAGACAGGAGCAGTTGCTTATGTTACGCCCTGGCAGACACTCCAACGCACTGCAATCCCAACGGATTTTGCTTTTGAACGTACTGTACAGACACATTGGATTGTCGTGTTGATTCTTGGTTCCGCGATGCTCGCACTTCGGCATGCGTCACATCAAGCCATTAGCTGCAGAGGCGGGCATTCCGATCGAAGGTTGGCACACGTTGCGTCGTTTCATTGCAGCGTGAGCGCAGTCACGTAATCTCCCTGCTTCGTCCCCAACTTTCCGTGCCCGCCCGCGCAAATCACCAGATACTGCTTTCCGCCCAGCGTGTACGTCATCGGTGTCGCCTGCCCTCCCGCAGGCAACTGGTACCTCCAAATTTCTTTTCCCGTTTCCGAATCGAACGCCCTCAAATAGTTGTCCATGGCCGCCGCCGTAAACACGATTCCACCCGCTGTTGCCATCGGTCCGCCCAGCGTGATTGTTCCGGTCATTGCACTCGGAAGAAAACTTCCCAAGGGCACATCCCAAACTTTTTTCCCTTCGAACAAATCCACCGCTGCAATCGTTCCCCACGGCGGCGCATTGCAGGGGAGCCCGCTCGGCGAAAGCAGCGGCGTTCGAAACATCGCAAAAGGCGCTCCCCTCTGCCATGCAAACTCCCCATGCAACCGGTCCACGTCCGTCGCATTTTTCCGCGCTGCATCGAACTGATCCCGCGCTATCAGCTTCACGAAAATCGGCAGCCGGTTCGTGTCCACAAACAACAGGTGCCGTTCTGGATCGTACGCACCGCTACCCCAGTTCACACCGCCCACATTACCGGGAAAAACCAGTGTCCCTTGCAGGCTCGGTGGCGTGAAAATGTCTACCGCGTGCGCCTCTTTGATCTTCTGCGCACAAGACTGCCGTTCCGCCTCGTCTTTTCCCCACGCATCTTCCGCTGACAACTTTTCCGGCACGAGCGAAATCGTGGAAGCGGGTTGTGTCGGCCACGATTCCTCCCCTTCGATGTCGCTCTTCGCCACCGGCCGCTCCTCAACCGGCAGCAGCGGCTTCCCATTCAAGCGGTTAAGCACGAAGACGCGACCCATCTTGGTCGTAATCGCGATCGCCGGGGTCCCGTCCTTCCACGCAAACAATGTCGGCTGCGATGCCACGTCGTAGTCCCACAAATCGTGATGCACCACCTGAAATCCCCACACGAACTCCCCCGTCGAAGCCTTCAGCGCCACCACCGAATTCGCCCACTTGTTCTCGCCCTTGCGAAAACCCCCGTAATAGTCCGGGCTCGCGCTCCCCGTCGGAACAAACACTAGATCCCGCTGCGCATCCAGCGACAGTGTCGACCACGCGTTCCCCGCGCCCGTTCTCGGCATCGACTGATAGGCCCACGGCGCGATCGGATCCCACGTCCACCGCAATTTCCCCGTGCGAGCGTCGAACGCCCGCACGATCCCGCGCTCCACCGTGACCGCCCGGTTATCGCCCTCCGAAGATCCCGTTATCACCAGGTCCTTCGCAATGACCGGGGCCGATGTCACCTGGTAGTCACCGGGGTCGCGCAGCTTCACTTCATTCGTCAAATCGATTTCGCCGCCAGTCCCAAAATCGGCACACGGCTTGCCCGTCTCCCCATCTAAGGCAATCAACCGCGCATCGAGCGTCCCAATAAAAATTCGCAGAGAACAAGTTTTCCCCGGCTTCGCCGTCGCGTCACGCCAAGCCGACACTCCTCTCGACGTCACCTCCGAAAATCCATACGGATGTTCTACCTTCGGATCAAATTCCCAAATCTTCGCGCCAGTCTTTGCGTTCAGCGCGATCACGTGATCGTACGGCGTGCTCAAAAACAATTCCCCACCCACCAAGATCGGCGTCGCCTCAAACGCGGCTTTGTGATCCAACTCCTCGTCAAATGGAAACGCACCCGTCCGGTACGTCCACGCCACTTGCAACTGGGCCACATTGTCTCGGCTAATCTGCCTGGCTGGCGAGTAGCGCGTGCCGCCAGGATCGTTGCCGTACGTCGGCCATCCAGTGTCCGGCGCCGTCTGTGAATACGTACACGACGCCGCGTATGCCAGCAGCACGAGTACACAAATCGCGTGAGATATATTGTGGAGAATTTTGTCGTTCATGCCCGCCAGGATAGCGACGCACGATCAACCTGGCAACAAATCTGGGATTACCGGGCCTGGAGTAGGGATAACTGGGCTCAACCTGTAGCTCACCCCTTCAGCAGCGAAGCCTTCTATTTGCCTTTGTCGGGGCGCGGTTCAGCGCGTTCCCCCTTTTTTGCCATGGATGTATCCAGCCGTCGCAGATCGCGGGTTCGTCTCTTACCGAGCCCGCAACAATTCCGGCCGCTCTTTCACGTATCTCCGGCTCCAGCGCAACTCCTTCCCATCGGTGAGCACCACCTTGTACTCCCCATGAAACCACGGCTGCATCTCCCGAATCTCCTCCAGCTTCACCACGCTGCCCCGATTAATCCGCACAAACGCCTTCGGATCGAGCACATCCTTCATCGCGTCCAGCGTTCCCCGCAGCGCGTACGTCTTGCCGCCACAATGCAGTCGCACGTAGTTTCCGTCCGCTTCCGCCCACGCAATGTCCCGCACCGCCACAAAATGTGCCCGCCCATTTTCCTGCACCATGATGTGCTGCGGAAACGACCGCTCCTTTTGCAGTTGCTCCACCAGTCGCTGCAGCTGCGAAGCGAAGCCACCACTCGGTTGCCCGCATTCCTTGCGCGCTCGCTCCAAAGCCGTACGCAGCCGCTCCTCGCTAAAGGGCTTCAACAAATAATCGAACGCGTGCACTTCGAACGCCTGCAGCGCAAACCGGTCATGCGCCGTCACAAAAATCATTCGCGGCATATTGTCCGGCGGAATCCCCGCCACAACGTCAAAGCCATCCGCTCCGGGCATCTGCACGTCCAGAAACACCAGGTCCGGCTTTTGTTCCGCGATTGCCGCTACTGCCGCTTCCGCGCCGTCCGCTTCTCCCACCACCTGCACATCCGGCTCTTGCCGCAGCAGTCGCAAAATCTTCCGCCGCGCTGGCGCTTCGTCGTCCACAACCAACACGCGCAGTTTGCTCGCTGAGGTCATCACGAAATCCGTGCTGAGGTCTCGGCCAGATGGAAAGGGAAGCGCAGCGTTACTTGTGCTCCCCCGCACGCGCGGTTTGCAATCTCTAACGCCTGGCCTGTGCCATAAAGCTGCTCCAGCCGCCCCCGGATATTCGCCAGCCCCAGTCCGCGTTTCAGCACCGCCTCCGAATCCAGCGAGCCAAGCCCCACCCCGCTATCCGCAACTTGCAGAATCAAACTTCCACTCTCGCGCTTCACCCCAATCGAAATGTCAATCCCCGCGCCGCTTCCTTTCAGCCCGTGACGCAGCGAATTCTCCACCAGCGGCTGCAAAACTAATTGCGGCACCAGCGAATTTTCTAGCCCCGCATCAACCGCGTAAGTCACCCGCAGCTTGTCTTCGAACCGCTTCTGCATAATCTCCAAATACAGCTTCGTAATCTGCAACTCTTGCGAAAGTCGTATTTCGTGGGAATTCGCCGTCCGCAATGTCAGCCTAAGCAAGTCGCTCAGTTGCGTGACCATCGCGTCCGCAGCCCGTACATCCTCATACATCATCGAGGAAATCGTGTTCAGCGTGTTGAATAAGAAATGAGGCTGCAACTGCAGCCGCAGGTTTTCCAACTGCGCCACCGCCAGCTGCGTCTTCAGTTCGGCCGCCGCCAACTGCTGCGCCCGCGCTATTCCCAGCCGTTCAAAAAAATAAAACGCGACAACCGTGACTGTGAAGAACACGAAATCAACCGAAAACTCCATCGGATAACGGTAGCGCATAATTCCGTAGTCGTAGCTGCCCAGCCCTGCCAGCGGCGCAATCGCCCACCGGCTTACCGCCATTAGCGTCGTGTGGGCGGCCGAGAACGCCACGGCTCCGGCTACATGAAGCGCAACCGTCTGTATCCACCCTTTGCGCCGCACCACGTAAAAACGCGCCCACCACAAAACCAGCGGCAGCAAAACAAACGCGGTGTACGAACCCGTGCCTTCCTCCAGCAGGCGCATCCCCAGTGTCCCCACGCGCTCGCGCGCCAAGTCGTCGAGATATCGGTAATTGAAAAAGAGAAAAAAAATCGCCGTATACACGAAGAACAGGGCTCCCCAGATTTGTGTCCGTGTAAATCCTAAGTGTGCCGCTTGCGCTGGTCTTTCTCGCTGTCGCGGCCCGCCCCGCGTCAATGTTTCGTCCGTCATGCTTTCCCTTTGCCGAAGATTATGCTCCAGCAGCATTCCTCGAGGAAAGCGCCCAAATCTCCTATTTGAGAGTCCCCAAAACCTGCGTCTTCCAAACACTTGAAGCAATCTGCAATTCTGGCGAAGGTGATCGGCCTTCGTGTCCGAGAGCAATCGGCAATCGTGCAACTCGGTTAGGGCGATCGCAGCGTAGCGGCGATAGCACGCCCGAAGTGTCCACCAGAAAAGGCGATGACATCCGGCAGGCGCTCGACGTGGAGTCCCCGACTCGGTCTGTCGTCGAGCCAAAATACGTCCAAACCGGGGTACTTCGTCGCCAACACACAGAGGGGCAGGAACTTAAGTGAGCCACGACACCGCAAACGGCACGCAAACACACGCCAAGAACCCGCCAATCCGTGACGCAGGCTTTCGCCAGCGTTCGGCTACGTGGCCCAGAACACAGCGCGGAGGATAGATAGCGGCCTCGGCTCGGCGCCACGGAGGGGCATCTCAAGCAGGTGGATTGAGGAGTCCGGGAAGAGGCCGAAATAGATGGCCCGTCTCGAAGTCGTGAAAAGGCTAACGATATAGGAAAGCTGGTCGTAGTTTGGGAACAGGTGCAGTAAACTGGCTACGGCCATCTCCGCCTCGATCTCGCTCTTGATGCGGAGGTCCTCTCTACGGGCTTTTGCGGTTCGCTCGTATTCCAAGGCAAACGCCCGCTCGCTGCCATCGCTGGGAAGATCACAACGGCGTCTAGTCCTTTTTATAACCTTTGTCGGTAGACTCATTGCCCGAGCGAATTTCTGTGTCCGGAGTCCTGTGCCTGACCAAACCTCCGTCCGGCCGTAAGATCAACAGTTTGCACAACTTCCTCGATCCGCCAATGCGCCTTCAGTGTTCCCTATGTTCCGCTTTCTCCGCCTCTGGTTGGGAGCGTTACTTCACCACGGATCGCCGTCTATGGACTCAAGGGCGAATGGGAAGTGGAGAATCAAGGTATTTCTCCCGATATCGACGTGGAACGTGATCCGGAGGCTGTACGCGAAGGACATGATCCGCAGCTGGAAATGGGCATCAGGAAGGTGATGGAGCTTCTGCAGCAGAACCCGTGGACGGTAGCAACAGCGAGGTTCCGACTCTTCGCGAGGCGCTCTTTGGAACCTGACTCCGCGTTCCCTCCGATGCGCAATCTCCATACATTCGTTTCCTTTCCCGAACGCATCCTCAGCGATCAGGGGTTCCGTCCGACCATTCTCTCACCGGAATCAGAAACACGGTCATGCCCTCCCAGGAGTCGTTGAACGCTAGGATCGGAGAACCCTTTTGATCTGCTCCCCATGCTGCTGGGTCGGATTGTGAAACGAAAAACATCAAATGCGGATGCCAGCGTCCCTCGCGCGCACTATAGCCCTGCTTCGAAAGCATGTAGCACATAGCACCGGATTCCATCGCTGGCAACTCTTTTTTGTCGATGCCAGCGACGATAGCTTCCATCATCTGAACCTTCGTTCGTCCACCCAGGACTAAGTCCGTCTTTTTCAAAACGCGTGGAAGGTAAGAACGTGCGGAGGCCCGATTTAAGCAGATCGGAGCCCGGTTTTTCGGGTTCCAGAAATCCGGATCATCGATCGGAGCAGTCCAGGAACGTTCCACCAGGCACACGAAACCGTTCCTTCCTTGGACCGCAGTTTCGTAACCATGGCGTCCTAAAACCATGACCTCCGCTTCGCGGGATATGGACTCTGGTGCCGCGCTCCGCGCCAAAGCTATTTCGGAGCCCCGATTCTCGATCAGGTATTGGTCGACGGGAGCCAGATTCGTATAAGGTGTTTTGGCATCCTGCGAAACGTCTTGCCGCGCGGTACCAAACAGAAAACCCAGTGCGATTACCCTTACTGCGACCGAGCCGACCTTCATTCGCTTCATGAATTTCTCTCCTGAGAAGAAATTTCTTCTATGTTTTGCCACTGATCTCGATACGAGCTATGTTTGGCCTAGTTCGACCTGTCCGCGGTAGCATTCACCGCTGCTGGAGAGAGAAGTAGAAACCAATGGCGTTAGTTTGGGTAGATTGCGCACTGCCTGTTTCAACACGTTCAAAGCAACTGAAGCATGCGCAAGAACAGCACCGGTGGAATCTGCGACCATGCCGCTCAGTTCGCCGATAGTGGTTGTTTGTGCAAATGACAGCGTGGGTTGCAGTGCTGGCATGCAAGAAACCGCAAAAAACAGTTTCGCCAACATCAGCCGACTTGATTTCATGACGTTTTGTCTCCCTCGCACTCGAGCGCGCCAAGATTGTGAGCATTCCGCAATACTCAGGCTTGTTGCCCAAGGGAACGGATGTTTTCACTGTTGCATCGAAAAGGCCAACCACATGCAAGGCGGCGATCTAAGTGACGTTGAGACAAAAGCAAGTGCGAGTCATACAAATCTGCGCGACAGGCATACACGATCATGAGGCGAGTTTCGATCACTCTCAACGAGTTTTCCTTCACATCTACTGGAAACCGAAGTCCGTCGGGAAATGTCTATGAGATAGTAGAGACTGTGCTGGGGGCTGGAAGTTCAAACGCATCATTTCACTGCATTCAAGGTAGATCGGGAAATTTGCTCAGGAGTCGCAAGCTAGGTGCATTCGCAACGAAGGAGGCCGAGCGTGTCAAGAGAATGCATCGGTGCCCACCCAGAGTTGCGCGATCGACTTCAGGTTGTTTTTGTACATGCGTGTTGCCGTGAGCTCCTGACCACCCCTAATCTTAAGCAGATATTCGCCCGTAGTCCGCGGCTGAATCTCTTCAACAAACGAAGTATTGACCAGTACGGAGCGATGAATCCGTATGAAGCCATGCGGTTTCAGCTTTTCGGCCACGAGCGAGAGCGATTCCCGTAGCAGATATGATCCCGACCGCTTTTCCAACAGAACGTAGTTGCCCTCAGCGCGGATTACCGAAACCTCGGCCGGATCGATGAAAAGAATTCTTCCCTTCGCTTTGATGGCAACCTTAGAGGTGAGCTTTGCGAACGGTGTTTCAAGAAGGGGCAAGGCCCTCAGAAGCCGAGCGGCGCGATCGTTCTCGGTTCGTCGAAACGCGACGTTTAAGGCCTGGTTAACCCGGGCACTTGAGAACGGCTTCAGGATATAGTCGACTGCATGATTTTCAAAGGCTGCGATGGCGTGCTGGTCGTGGGCAGTCACAAAGATGATCGACGGAATCGGCTGATTACTTTTGTTCAGGCGTTCAGCGAGGTCAATGCCAGAGAGTTCCGGCATCTCGATATCGAGAAGCAGCACATCGTACTTATCTTCTTGCATCATTTCGAGGGCTTGGACGGCATCTTTCGCCGAATCCAGCGTTTCGATATCGTTTCTGCCGCTCAACGCCTGCTGCAATGCGCTTCGCGCGAGCGGTTCGTCGTCCACGATCAAGACACGCATGGTTGCTCTCCGTTGCGCCCGACGAACTGCGATTCCGACGACTGCCTCTGCTGCAACAGAAACCCTGGAAAGCTGAGGGTTGCAACCGCCACATCGTCGGGACCAATCCTGAACACAAAAGTCCCTTCATTCGCATACAAGTGCTTGATTCTAGCCACGGTATTCCGATGGCCCAGCCCTAGCCCTTCCCTGCTCTTCCCACCGACGCTATTCCTGACTTCAAGCTCCACCCTCTCACCGAGTTTCCTGGTAACGATCTCAATCCAGCCTCCTTCGCGGCAGCATGCGATCCCGTGTAAAATCGCATTCTCCACCAACGGCTGTAAGATAAGCTGCGGAACGAGGATTTCGCGCGTCTCTAAATCAATATCCCACCTTATCTGAAGCCGGTCCTCCAGGCGCATTTGTTCGAGTTCCAGGTAAGCTTCCACAAACTTCAACTCCTTCGTAAAGGAGATGAGGTCAGAATTTCCGTACTCAAGCGATGTACGAAGCAAGCTGGAGAGTTTCAGCACGCTGGACTTTGCCTTCGCGCGGTCGCTGTCGATCAGAGCTACTATTCCGTGTAGTGTATTGAACAAGTAATGGGGTTGTAATTGACTTTTTAGCATTTGCAGTTCGCTTGCAGCCAGAGCCTGCTGGAGCTCCGACCGATCCAATTCCTGCGCTTTGGCCCGTTGGAAGCCGTAGTAGGCATGCGCAACGACCAAGATTGCGAGATAGCACCAGATTTGAAAACTGAAGACATGAATATTGCCTAATAGAGAGTGAAGGCTTCGTTGTGTGAACTGATGGGTGGCGGAGTCCCAAGGGGGAAGCAAGGCCGACCGAATGCAAGCTGAGACTGCTAGGTAAGGGAAGACCGCAAAGTGATAGGCAACCATGCGTCCTGCACGATGGCTGTGGGCGATCGGATAGCGACGGACAATAGAGAACAGGGGCGGGGTCAAGATCGCAGCCGTCAAGAGCCAAGCGCCATCGATCAGCAGCATGATCCGGAAAGGTATGTACAACCCTCCATCCAGCGTGGTGAAGGTATCTTGCCCAGCGGCAACCGGCGCCAAGCTCAGCCAGATCAAAATCGACCACACATACGAACGCGCGATTCTCAAAGCGCTTTGTGACACGGCTCCCATAAAGCCGATTTTACGGTGAGTTCCTCGGAGTTGAGATGATGTGCTCTGAGCCCACGCAATTGCGGTGTGGACCTACATGAAATCAGTGTGCAAAGGCCAAGCGGTAGTCCTGGCATAGGCTCTGCGCTGTTGAGTGAATACCTGTCAATCATCGATGCCATGTCCCGATGGCTTAGACCAGTATGCTCTAAACGCCGAATTGGCCGAGATTGCACGTCACTTTTCATCGACGGTGGCCGCTGTGCCGTCCGACCACTAGCCGACCGCAACCAGGATCACGTGAGACATTC
>JBPYDQ010000703.1:0-3868 GCA_051986135.1 Terriglobales bacterium
CCAGTAGAAACCTCATCTCTGGGCTGCGCGGAGGTCCCGCGACCAGTCGCCCTTCGTATCTCGTTCCGACTTTGGCTTCGCCCGCGGAGATGCGCCTTCGCAACTCATCTTGCGCTCGCGCTTGCTCTAGCAACCTCGGATAGTGGTCGCGGTCCCAGTCGGCGGGAATCGCCTGATAGTCCGGATTATCGATCTTCTGATCGATCAGCAACGACATGAGCCAGATCGCCTGCAGCGGTGACATTGGCGGATCGGCCTCGCCGAGTTTGGTGTCTGGTGCCGATCGCATTAAATACGGCATCGCTGATACCGCGCGGCTCCGAAGGAACTGAACCTCAAGAAGGCTAACCTTTCCGTAGTCAGGCGTACCGAACGCAGTTGCCAGAGTGTTGGAAGTTCGATCGCTTCGCGCGTTCCGTAAGTCACCTGCTCCGCGCGCTCGAAGAGTTTCAGGCGCTCGGAATTCAGTTCGTTAGTTTGACCGAAGCAATCGATACCAGCACGCCGGCAGGAAAGATGACCTTCACCGTCCTTGGCGCTGTTGCCGAACTGGAGCGCTCACTCATCGCAGAACGGGTAAAAGCCGGGCTCCGAAACGCACGTGCGAAGGGAAAGCGGCTTGGCCGACCGAGGGTGCCAGTGGATGCTGCCGCAGTCGCAACGCTCCGCCGCAAGGGCGTCAGCTGGCGAGCGATCGCGACTCAGCTAGGCGTTGGCCTTGCCACAGTGCACCGTGCAGTGGAAGGGCGTTCCAAAACCCCGGAAAACGGTTTAGGAACGCTATAGACGCCCCAACTAGAACCTCGGGCCAGTTGACGAGGCCTTCCCCTACCTCACGCGAAGCGTCCGCCGCACAGGCGGCTAAGTTCAAACGGCTTTTCCGACAATTCCCAGTTTCCGGAAAATTATCAGGACTTGTCCGCCCCCGCTGCTAACAGTCTGGGTTCCTCATCCGTCCTGATGTAATATGATTCCCAGGAGCGCCCCATGAGAAGTCGCGGCTTCCTCCTGGCAATAATTTCCCTGCTCACGCCAATCTGTTTGGTAGCCCTGCGGAATCTTCATTTGACTCAAGCGTCCGCTTCTCAAGTGCAGGAGCACCGCGTTCGGAAAGAAACACCCGAAGCGTGCCCAGTTACGAAGCCTCGGGCTCAGCCGTTCGTACCTCCGCCACCTTATTGGACAAACCACGGCCCTGATCAGTTTTGGTACGGTACCGAATCGCTTTGGACGCTCTTGGGTGTCGATGGCGTGTGGCATATGCATAACAACGTCTCGGAAAACAAAGGCTTCTACACCACAAAACTTACTTACTGGCGACAAGGTTTCGATTGGCGACGGGAGCCGAAGCCGGCACTCGCCGTTAGTGCAAAGCGCCTAGACCGCGAGGCGCCTATCGTAGCCGCCGACCATTCGAATGCGGTCTTTGTTACCACCAACAAACCAGCGATGATGACGGGAATCGATATACCGTCAAATGGTTGTTGGGAGATTGAGGCAAAGTACCACGACGAGAACCTGAGTTTTATCGTATCAGTCGAGCCTTGATTCTCAACTCTCTGGATGACCTTGCCCTTTCGTTGTTACCACTCAAATCCCGTAAGTCTTAGCCTCTTCGGGAACAGGCTTTTGCGTTCCAAAATCCCTTCTTCTGATCCCCCTGCAACCTATTGAATTTAGGTGAGGCGGATTGGGGCTTTTAGGCGTTTCGAAAACATTTGGTTTACGAACGAGCCTTGAAGTCTCACCGAGAGTGTGTGCGTCGAGTTTTGTCACAACGAAGCCGTGATTGCGGCGCGGCCACGTTATGCGCAATGTCGATGGCGACGTCGACCAGGTCGATCTGGCGGTTCATCCAGATCGCAACTTGCTCGTCATCCCAATCATTGCGTTCGGCCTGGATGGCGAAATCGATCATGAGAATGGCATTCTTCTTGACGATGCCGAGAATCCCGTTTGCCGATTGTTTCTACGGAATAGCAGCCAGACCGGATAAGCAGCAAGGTGTTTGAGTAGGCTGGCCCGCCATTGCCAGTTGGCCCGTTTTGGGGTCTATTGTGTAAGTCAGGATTTCCCCCGGCTGATTAGGGTTACCGCCCACCGTGTCAAACACCCGCTGGCCGCTGATATCAAGCGTGAAAGCACGCT
The DNA here is from genome assembly GCA_051986135.1 of Terriglobales bacterium. Taxonomy (GTDB): domain Bacteria; phylum Acidobacteriota; class Terriglobia; order Terriglobales; family Acidobacteriaceae; genus Gp1-AA122. The sequence goes on from JBPYDQ010000703.1 coordinate 2,149, forward strand.
GGAATTGAACCGGCATCGTAAAAACGGCTGACGGATTTACCGCACCTGTCATCACGTCGATTGGGAAAGCAGCCAATTCGAATGTATTCGCCGTGAGGGTCAAATATGCAAAAAGGAAATTGTCTGACTTGGGGATAAACGCAACCGAGAATGTCTGAAAATTTAGCCCCGGCCCCGCGAAAACTTGATCGGAGTTCGTTTGCGTCAAATTCCCAGAACTATCCACCTGCATTGTCAGCAGATGATAATCATTTCCAGCACCCTGATAATCGATGTATAGGAATTTGCCTGACGGGTCCAGAGTGATGACCCCCGGGATGAATGGAAACGTCAGACCGTTTGTTTGTGTCAACGAACCATCAGGGTTTATGCGAAAAGTCGCTATCGTCGTTGGGAGTTGATTGAGAGCGATGAGGAAATTGCCGTTTGGATCGACACTCACCGGCAGAAATCCGTTGCCGAATGGCGAGTTGGGTACTTTGATGAACGAAAGAGAAGGATTGCTGGTGATAGCGAATGCCGAAATGCTATTCCCGGTGTTGCCGAACACAAAACGACCCAAGGGGTCTATGAGCGGCTGCGAACCGAATCCTGGATCAGGCTGAAAGGATAGAGTGTGATCTGAATTGATGCTAGCTACAAGAAGTGAGCCAAGGCCGTAAGTGCCTCCGGTTACGAGCAAGAATCTGGACCGTGGATCGGGCACAATCACTCCCGGAGGAAATTGCAAGGCAACAGGGAACCCCGGAAGCAGACCAATATTCCCAGAATTGTCGACACTGTACGCGAGAATTGCGTCGCCTGCAGTCGGCGACGTCGGCAAAATCCCCATGTTATTCCCAACGTACACGTACTCAACTGCCGGGCCCACGCTCTGCGACCCCGAATTTGAACTGCAGCCGAATGCGAAAGCACAAGCCGTGTAAGTGAGTAGGAACCCGAGCTGCTTCCAAATCCGGCTCATGTCGGTTAGGAGGAGTATGCTATCCCCCCACGTAGTCTGAAGGCAACAATCGCAACGTATCACACAAATCAGAAGAACTGGGGCTGGGGCGCAGTCTTTACCCTGAGTTTAAAGAAGCGTCGTTGCTGTACAGCAATGAATGCTCCGCCCGCCCCAAGGCATAGCATCCCCTAATCAGCTCCGAAGAGCACAAAGCGCGGCCCACCGGCGCCGTAACACGAGAATCGAGCATTATCAGCCAGATATCGCACTTGTTTCCTCGCACCGAGTTTGAGTCTGCCTCCGAAAGGCACGCTCGCGTTTATAGAGTTCTTCCAGTTTCACTGACCTAATCCTCTCGCTCTATTGAGGGTTGCCGAACTACCCAGACTAATAGTCAGCGTATTTTTCTCGACGCTGCCGCTAGTTGCCCTGAAGCAACCACGACGCACCCCGTGACCGCATCTTGGGATGGCACCACGATATTCAACGCTCCGACTGCTACGGGCTTTCCGTACACTCAATTTTCTTTTGTCGTACCTGGCCACGGACACGACACACTCGAGTTCGCCGGCCACAGCTCATTGGACGCGTTTTATAGTCTGGACGATGTTATAGTCACACCTGTCCCTGAGCCTGGCACGCTGTCCCTGTTCGGCTTAGGCTCGCTATTGGGTGGCGCATTCCTCTGGCGCAAGAAAAAGCTGCTTAATGGCACTCAGGCCTGAAGGCGTCCTGCCGGGGAATGAACCTGCCCGCGATCGCCACGGCCGCCGA
>JBPYDQ010000704.1:0-3387 GCA_051986135.1 Terriglobales bacterium
GTAGGTACCGATGGCGACGGCAGAGAAAAGAACAATCGAGAAGAAGGGTGAGCTGAATACCCCCGATAGCAGCAAAGCAATTCCAGCCAGGGCGCTCGACGCCGCGATGTGGTACCGCCTCTCCAGCATGCGATCGGAGCGACGAGACACCAGGATCATGGCGAGTAAGCCGAGAAGATTGGGGATCATCACCAGCATTCCAACGGCGGTGTTGGAGTGGGTGCCGAAGCTCAACTTCAACATCTGCGGCAGCCAGAAGAGGAACGTGTAAGCGGCAAAGCCGTGACCAAACCCGATACAAGCCAGATGCCAGACTCTGGCATCAACCACGGTCCGTGCCACGGAGATGGATCGCGTTACCAGTCTCTGGCGTTCTTCCCGTTGCAATTCGCCGTCGATCCAGACTTTTTCTTGTCCGGTGAGAAACCCGGCCTCCGCGGGCCGGCTGGACAACAGGAGATTGGTGAGAAACACGCACGCCAGCGCAGGAAATCCTTCCAGAATCAGCAACCATCGCCAAGTGCTGAGGCCGAACCAGCGGGCATGGTCCAGAATGAGGCCTGAGATGGGGCCACCCAGCATGCTCGCCAACGGCATGCCTATCAAGATGAGGGCAATCGCCTGGGCTTTCTCTCGTTGCCGAAACCAGTAACCCAGATAAAGAACGATGCCGGGGAAGTATCCGGCCTCGGCGAGCCCGAGGGAAAAACGCGCAATATAGAGCTGATGAGCGGAGTGCACAAAGCCGGTCATGATAGCAACAGCGCCCCACGTGATCAGAATGCGAGCGATCCATACACGCGCCCCGATTTTGTGGAGTATAAGGTTGCTGGGAATTTCAAATAAGAAATAGCCCCAGAAGAAAACTCCGGCGGCGAATCCGAACTGTTGGCTAGTGATGGCCAGCTCGCGGTTCATCGCCAAGGCCGCAAACCCGAGATTGATCCGGTCGATGAAGGCCACGACGTAAAGCGCAAACAGGAACGGTAAAAGCCTGAGCTTGAGCTTGCGAATCGTCGCCGCTTCGATCGCGTTCGTGGTTATGCCAACAGTACTGGCCATCATTACCTTCTCTTGACTTCCCCGAATCACCGCCAAGGGAGCTCGTCCGCAAGAGTGCTGATTTCCTTGCGCTCTCTTCGCCGATCGTAGCTGCTGGTCCGGACATGACAATGGCGCGCGACTGACCAAAATGTTGACAGGCAAATCGTTGGAAATAAGAATGTTGCCATGGTCATGAACCCTCGCTTTGGACCGTTCGAAGTTGATCTCGATGGCCGCCGGCTGCTCAAGAGGGGAATGCCAGTCACCCTGCGCGAGCAATCGTTTCAGGTGCTCGCCGCTCTCATCGAACGGCCGGGCGAGATCATCACGCGGGAAGAGCTGCGTCAGCGGCTTTGGCCGTCGGACACTTTTGTGGATTTCGATGTGGCTCTGAACTCCGCCGTCAGCCGGTTGCGCGACGTGCTGGGCGATTCCGCCGACTCACCCAACTTCATCGAGACCGTTCCCAAGCGCGGCTATCGTTTTGTTGTGCCCATCGCCAAGCGACCCGCCCTGGCAGTCATGCCGTTCGCGAACCAGACGGGAGATCCCAAAGATGAATATTTCAGCGATGGCTTGACCGACGAGCTGATCCACGTTCTGTCGCGGATCGAAGGTTTGAGGGTGGCCGCCGGCAGCACTGTATTTCGCTTCAAAGGACAGCGCTGGGATCCGAGACAGCTGGGACGGGAGTTGCGCGTCGACGCGCTGTTAGAAGGGTCAGTTTGGAGATCCGGGGACCACATGCGCATCCGCGTCAACGTGGTCAACGTGAAAGATGGATTCAATCTGTGGGCACAGCGTTTCGACGGCGACTTGGCAGATCTATTCAACATTCAGGATCAGGTTTGTGCGGCGGCGGCGAAGGCGCTACATGTTCGCTTGGCGGCGCAGATTCCACAAAGTCGTCCAAAGAACGTAACTGCCTACGTGCAGTACTTGAAAGGCTGGCACTTGATGAAGAGGCGGCGGCCGAATGATGTGCGGCGCGCCTTCGAATATTTGCAGGAGGCGATTCGGCTGGAACCCGGTTACGTCGAGCCGTATAGCGGTGCGGCTATGTATTACATTGTGAGTGCGGTGTTTGGAGCGTTGCCTCCCAGATCCGCCCTTCCCGAGGCCGAAGATCTGATCGCGAAAGGCCTTGCTCTGGACGCAAATTCAGTCATGCTTCACGCCGTTCTGGGAATGCTGCGGATGTTCCAATGGCGTTGGGCAGAGTCGGAACAGGCTCACCGTCACGCCATGAGCCTGGAACCGGATAATGCGTTTCCCCACATGATGTATCCAATTCTCTGCAGCATGCTCAGCAGGCATGACGACGCCGTCGCGCACGCCGCCAAGGCCGTCGAACTTGATCCACTGGACTTGATGACGAACTTTCGGCTCATGCAGGCCAACTATTATGCCCGCCGCTACGATGAGGCGGTCCGGACAGGCCGCATCGCCGTCGAGCTGACGCCAGACTCGCCCTATACCTTCTTCTATTTGGCATTGGCTCTGGCGGCGACAGGCCTTAACGATGAAGCATGCACCATCGCTAGCAAGGGCAAAGAACTCAACGATGGCCTGCCGCTGGGAGAGGGCTACTTTGGCTATCTAATGGGAACTCTCGGGCGCACCGACGAAGCCCGCATCGTAATCGCAGACCTGCAATCCTCTCGCAAGAATGGGTATGCTCCCGCTTTGCCAATTGCGTGGACTTATCTCGGCCTGGGTGAGACAGCCGCGGCTCTCGATTGGTTGAACACAGCTCTGGCTGAACGGGAGCCTTTCTTGGGATCGCTGATGGTCTTCCCCGCCTATGACACTATCCGGGATCGTCCAGAATTTCGGCGGATGGCACGCGACCTGAAACTCTCGGCCCAGTAAAGTTCCAGCTCCTGAACGCTGTGTTCACCAGGCGTGTTCGCGCTGTGCGAAGCACTAGAAGCCGAACTTGGTGTCAGCGGCCGTTGTCGTTTTTCCTTAGTTAGTAGACTGAGAGACGACCAATCCGTTGGTTCCGTATCGGTCAGCGAGGCTTTGGTATCCAGGCATCTCTTCCCTGCAAGGTGCGGCACCACGTAGCCTTCGATGAGTACGATTTTGCCGCGCAGATCGGCCGAGGAGACTTCCCTGCAAATCCGTTGCCGAGAATTCGGGCAGGTGCGAGCCAATCTCCCCTCTGGCGAGACTTCAGCTTGCTTGGCTTGTGCTGGACTCACCGGATGATTACACCCGGCGAGCACAGCAACAAAAGCGGCACACTAGGCACCTCTTCAAGTTGTTTACTCCTTTTTGTCTACAGGCAAGACCACCAGCTTCAGCTCTCGCGGAAGCTCGGGCTTCTTTTGGAATTGC
>JBPYDQ010000705.1:0-5404 GCA_051986135.1 Terriglobales bacterium
ACAGCCACGCCAAAGGGCAACCGGGTAAAGCCGCTGTGCTTACGGCTGACCGCAGCATCACCTACGCTGAGCTCGATACGTCGGTGAGCTGCTTGGCACGCCATCTTCTCGACCGGGGACTCCGCCCTGGAGACCGCGTTGCCGTGCACTGGTCTAACTCCATCGAGACCGTACAATTGCTGCTCGCGGCATTTCGAGCTGGGCTGGTAGCAGTCCCAATCAACTTGCGATTAAAGCCCCCAGAAATCGCCTACATCTTCGAGCACTCCTCAACGCGTATCTGCTTCAGCGAACCAGCCCTCGCCGCAGTGGCTGAGGAGGCACGTTCCGGCAGCGCCCCCGAAATCGTTACGCAGCTTCCAGGGAGCACGGCCAACCCTGCGCGATTGCCCGAGGTCGACCCCGCACAACCTGCCGTCATCCTCTACACCTCGGGAACTACCGCCCGCCCAAAGGGCGTCACCCATACCCATCGCAGTCTTCTTGTGACAGCCCTTCTTTATTCGTCCATTCCGTTTGGCCCCGACGACACTGTCTTTGCTATGACACCACTGACACACGCCTCCGGCTTGTGTCATCTCCTGGTAGCGTTACATCAAGGCGCGACAAAGGTCCTGCTCCGCGCGTTCGACCCGTCGGGGGCGCTCGACCTCATGGAGCGAGTCCGCTGCACGAAGATTTGGGGCCTCCCTGCGATGCTACAGTTTGTGGTCGAAGAACAGGCGCGGCGCCCGCGTGACCTGTCATCAATTCGACAGGCTGGCGCTGGTGGCGACACCGTACCTGCCGCCCTGCAGCAACGCTTTCAGGACGTTTTCGCCGTCCAACTGCGCGAGGGCTACGCCTTGACGGAAAGCTGTCTTGTGACGTTCAATCCGCGTGGGAACGTTCGCATTGGCTCGATTGGACCGGTAGCACCCGGAGTCGATGTCCGCTTAGTCGATCTGCACGGTCATGACGTTCCCAAAGGCGAGGCCGGGGAAATCCTTGTTCGTAGCCCCGCCAACTGCGTTGGCTACTGGGACGATCCTGCTGCGACGGCCTGCCTGTTCGAGCACGGCTGGCTGCACACCGGCGACTTGGCCGCGTGCGACGAAGACGGCTACTACTGGTTTAAGGGCCGCCTCAAGCAGCTCATTATTCGAGGCGGCTCCAACATCTCGCCACAAGAGGTGGAAGAGGCGCTTCATCAGCATCCCGCCGTGCTCGAAGCTGGCGTCGTTGGCGCACCCCACCCGATATACGGCGAGGTTCCTGTTGCCGGGGTGGCCCTCCGCGCAGGCCCCTCGCTCAGCGAAGACGAGTTGCGCGCCCATGCGCGTAAACTTCTGGCGGATTACAAGCTGCCGGAGCGGATCTTCTTCCTACCGGAATTGCCCAAGGGCCTAACCGGCAAGGTCGACCGCCGCAGCCTGCGCGACATCCTGATCGCTCAGGCCGACCTCCTCAAGCAGCGCGTCGTATCGGGAGTCTGAGGCGAACCGATTGAAACGGCGCATGCGGCGCAAGGTTCGCGCCCCAGTACTGCGCTCCTCGGTTGCCTGCTTCATCAGCCGGAAGAAGGCTTCCTCGCCTCCCGGTTCCTCGTGCGCATATGCGAGCGGGGCGTACGGCACATAGCGGACCTGCGAAAGGGATTCGAGCTTTCCCAGTAACTCCGCTGCGCGCCGGGCGTTGCCCAATCCGGCATAAGCAGCGGCAGCGAAACCTAAAGTCACCGGATCCTCTGGCATGTGGCGCAGCGCGCATTCGGCCGCTTCTACTGCCCCCGGCCAGTTCCCACGAGCGCCACGGGTTCTCATCTGGAACCAATACAGCTTGAGCATTGCTGGATCCATTTCGAGCACGCGTGCCGCCTCCTGCTCGAAAAGCTCGTCCAATCCTCGCAACGCGAAATTGATCGCCAGGTCGGCGTGAATGTTTGGCGAGAGCGGATCCAGTACGAGAGCCCGGCTTAGCCAAGCACTGGCCTCTTCATAGCGATCCAGATAGCTCAAGTAAGAGGTAGCGTACTTCGCGATCGCGGTCGCGTAGTTGGGATTCAACTCCAGGCACCACCGTAGCAGCCTCCCGCACTCACGGCTATTCCACTCCCACGCGTTTTCCAGTAGGGCCAAGGAGCAATGTGCTTCGCATAGCAGGGGGTTGAGCTCGAGCGCCTTCAGGGCGTACGCCTTAGCCCGGGGCATCAAGTCGCGCGGTCGCCCGTAGCCATAGAATCCCTGCATGAACAGGCAATCTGCCAATCCTGAGTACGCAGCCGCGTATGTGGGATCGTTTTCAATAGCCTGTTGGAAATACGTCGCAGCCTTGCGCACGGCCTCGGGATTCCAACGGTGCCACCAGAAGCGGCCTTTTAGGTACAGGGCGTAGGCATCCGGGCTTGCGGTGCTGGAGGAAGCTGATCTCTGACGTGGTAGCTTCATCTTGAGCGCTGCGACGATCGCGCTGGCAATCTCCTCCTGTAACTGGAATACGCCGGTGAGATGGCGTTCGTATTTCTCGGCCCAGAGGTAACATCCGTCCCGCGTATTTACCAGTTGCACGTGGATGCGCAGCAGGTCTCCCTGTCGACGTAAGCTGCCCTCGATCGCGGCATCAACTTTCAGCTTGGCACCGATGCCGCGAATGTCACTGGCCCGCCCCTTAAATGCGAAGGAGCTAGCCCTCGCCACGATCTTAAGGCCAGGAACACGAGTGAGTGCGGTGATCAGCTCGTCGGTGAGACCGTCGGCGAAGTATTCGTCGTCCGGGTCGCTGCCAGGGCAAGTGAACGGAAGGATTACCACGCTACCTTCGAATGCGGCGGGTGCCGCCGACTCCGTCCTCACAAACTCGGGAGCATAGCTCCCCTTAGGAAATAGGATCCGCCAGCGTTCGTGCGCACCTTCGCCTTGGTAATACTGTTCTAACTTTTTGCGTAAACGGGCGAACTCGACCCGTACGATCGAATTAGCATCAGAGTCGTAGCCGGGCTTGCGGCCGAACACCGTCACGCCCAAAACTGACTCTTTAAGCGATGCGCCTCGTCCTTCCAGTGCCTCCATGACGGTATACCGCAGCAGCTCGCGTAACCGCTCCGAGTTGCTAAAGCCAGAACTGGCCGTAATCCTGGCCAAATGCTGCCGAATGTCAACCAGTGAAGGGACCATGTTTCTTATACATGAACACGCGGCGCTTGGTCAGCGACCGTTGTCTATTCACAAGCAAATAAGGTGAATTGTGCATCCTTTCGTGGAGACGTGGTAGCCCATTTGTTCAACGGCGCAATCTAGATGATTGGCGGATCACGAGCAATCTGGAAGTTAGAGAACCAGCTTCCGACTAGCCGACAAATCGGGGAGATAGCCCAAGCGTGATTCGAGTTACACTCCTTGCCACCGATCACCAGGCAGAGTAGGTAACAGGAGGGTACAAAGATGGTTTTGTTTCCGCGATCCTCTCTCCCTCATTCGAGTCAGCTGCGCAACAACTTTGGATGGCATGCCGGAATGACCATGATTTCTGCAGGCGTGCTGCTGGGATTTCTATTTCATCCAGCATTCGCCGAGTCTAAGGAATCAGAGAATTCCGGCATCCACAAAATCAAACACGTAATCATCATCATGCAGGAGAACCGCTCGTTCGATAGCTATTTTGGAACCTTCCCTGGGGCGGAGGGAATCCCAATGGAGGCCGGTGTGCCAACCGTGTGCAATCCCGACCCGAAAAATGGAGGATGCCTCAAGCCGTACCACGATTCGCAGGATGCCAATGGGGGTGGACGGCACAATGAACAAGCTAGTATTGCCGCCATCAACGGAGGCAAGATGGACGGGTTTGTCACAGTGGCCGAGGGTCCCTCTAAAGGCTGTGGCTGGCCTGAGACCAGTCCAGTTTGCACGAACTCCGTAGCTCCGGATGTAATGGGTTATCACGACGAGCGGGAGATTCCAAATTACTGGGCATATGCGCGAGCCTTCGTTCTGCAGGATCACATGTTCGAACCGAACGCTTCCTGGAGCTTGCCCGAACACTTATTTCAAGTTTCCGCCTGGTCTGCGTTTTGTACACAGCATGATCACCCGGAAAGCTGCACGAACCAGCTCCAGGCGCCCGGGATGCCTCCCGATTTTGGTGGTCGCACTGCGGCTGTCTTTGGGGGCGAAGCTCGTAACGGCCCTCGCGGCACGCGGCCAATCTACGCCTGGACCGACCTCACTTATCTTCTCCACAAACATCACGTGAGCTGGGGATACTACGTTGTGAAAGGAACGGAGCCGGATTGCGAAGACGATTCCGAGACCAACTGCCCGCCCGTTAAACAAAACGCGAAAACTCCGGGCATTTGGAATCCGCTGCCGTATTTCGACACGGTCAAGGAAGACGGTGAGCTGGACCGAATCCAACCGATCGAGAACTTTTACGAGCAGGCGCGCAAGGGAACTCTCCCTGCGGTGGCGTGGGTGGTACCTTCAGAAGAGGTCAGCGAGCACCCGCCTGCGCTCGTAAGCGCCGGGCAAGCATTCGTCACCCGCCTCATCAATGCCGTCATGAAAGGCCCGAATTGGAAAGATTGCGCGATTTTCCTGGCGTGGGATGATTGGGGTGGTTTTTACGATCATGTGGTCCCGCCCAAAGTAGACGAGAATGGGTATGGCCTGCGAGTGCCGGGATTGGTCATTTCGCCGTACGCCAAAAAAGGATTCATCGATAAGCAGACTCTTAGTTTTGATGCTTACTTGAAATTCATCGAAGACGATTTCCTGGATGGAATGCGGCTCGATCCAAAAACGGATGGCAGACCGGATCCGCGCCCCACCGTGCGCGAAAATGCCCTGCAACTCGGCGACTTGGCCAATGACTTTGATTTTAGTCGCCGCCCGCTGCCGCCCCTGATCCTGCCGGAACATCCGAAAGCGGATCTGATCCCTCCGCAATGATTCGAGCCTTGTGCGCGAACGACGGGCAAACCAGAAGTTGAGTGCTCGCAACGCTAGATCTAACTTCAGTATTGTACAAAAATTACCGGCCAAACTGTCTGACACCGCAAAGGGGCGCAAATATAGATGAATCAGAGAGTTTGGCCGCTAATTTTTAACAAACCGGACATGTACCCTCGTATTGACGCAAGGCTCTGCGAACTTTCGAGTAGGATTACGAGCGGGAGAAACACTGCAAGTGAACAAAGTCTATGCCAGGTTCAAGCGGTCTGCGCCTCAACCTGACACAGAGCTCCCAACGAGAGGAAAACTGATTATCCGGAATCAATCTGTTGTTGTTGAGCGCCTGACCACCCTCACGATAGTGAGGTTGCAATCGCCATCTCGACTACACGAACTGGGATCTTGGCCCGCGACCCAGTAGACTGGAGCCTCGCCGGGAATCTGCCGAAGGAATATCGCAAAGACGTGGTCCCCCTGAC
>JBPYDQ010000706.1:0-9734 GCA_051986135.1 Terriglobales bacterium
TGCACATTGGCGCCGCAGCCTGCATCCCGGCATGCTCGGCCATGCCTTGCAAGACATCGCCGGCGGACTCCTTGCTCGCTTCCTGATGGGTTGATGTGGCAGTCGCCGGTTGTTGTGCCGCCTTCAGGACCAGAAGCTAAATCAAAAGGGAGCGTCTTGTTGAAACTAAAAGCCGGAACCTTCAGTACCATTCCGACATAGTTCGGAGCGGACATTTCGACCGATAACCGATAACCGGCATCCATTAGCGGTTTGCTCAATCGGAAAGCACTGCTTCGGCAAAGGCTTGCAGGGTCCAATCATCTGACGTGAGCGAGCAGCGCTTTCGTTTGCCACGACCAGCGAACGCCCTAACGGCGGTCGGATCTTCTTTGTACGTTGAATCTCCAAGCAGGATCGAGTGCTGTTTCTTGCGTTGGTATGCAAAGGAGAAGAGGCTGGAAGGGCGATGGAATACTGACTGTTTGCGATTCGGCAGTGGATGCGCTATCGTCGAACAACGTCGGCACGGATTAGAAAGGCGATGCTCTATTCGCTTGAGCTACGCGCCCGTATAGGTTTTCAGGGGGCGGATTCGGTCTGATCCTGCCAAAAGAATCTGCCGTACAAACCCCTGATCCAATCCGCGCTCTCTTATACCTGCAGGACGTCACCCTCCTTTGCGACCATTTGGTACAGCACAGGATTTACAAAGAAACCGAGGCACAGCCGGGAAATCAGGCCGGCAACGATGACAATTGCAAAAGGCCTCTGGGTAGAAGAACCGATGCCAGTGGAGAGAGCTGCCGGCAACAGCCCGAGGCAGGCGACCAGCGCGGTCATCATGATGGGGCGCAAGCGAAGCAGAGAAGCGTCATATGTCGCACTGCGGATGTCTCTGCCTTCTAGACGGAGTTTGTTGATATAAGAAACCAGGATGACCGCGGTTTCAACCGAAACGCCCAACAGCGCCAGCAAGCCCAGGACCGATGAGACGCTAAACGGAGTATGCGTAAGCTTTAGCGCGATCAGGGCACCTACAGGTTCGGTCATGATCACGCCAATGGCTATAGTGACCGGAAATTTGAAATTGCCGTAGAGCGCAAAGAGGATCATGAAGATCAGCAACACCGCCAATGGGCCAATGACCATTAATTGCTGTTTGGCTTCGAGAAATAGGCTGTACTCTCCACCCCAACTCATCCAGTAGCCTTCGGGCAGGCGTACCTGCTTGTTGACCGCCGCCTGGCCGTCCCGCACGGCCCGTTCCAAGTCGCGGCCTTCGATGCTGTATTGCACTCCGATGTAACGCGAATTGGTTTCGCGATAAATGAAAGAGGCGCCGGTGCTTTCCTTAATCGTGCCCAGTTCCTTCAGGGGAATCTGTTCACCATCTGGTGCGCCTACCAGGAGATTGCCAATCTGATCGGGGGTGCTGCGAAATTGAGACTGCATGCGCACGACCAAGTCAAAGAGCTTCTCCCCCTGAATTACCTGTGTGGTAGCCTGGCCTCCGACCGCGGCTTGGATGACAGCTTCCACATCAGAGACGTTAATACCGTACCTTGCAATCTTTTCCCGGTCAGCGTCGATGACCAGTGTGGGCTGGCCCAGTTCGCGGACGACGGTTAATTCGGTGAAGCCGCGTACGCCTTCCAAGATTTTCTTGATCTGCAATGCCTTGTCTTGCAGAATATTCAGATCGGGGCCGTAAACCTTCACTGCCAGAGAACTCTTTAGGCCGGTCAGAGCTTCATCAACCGCGTCCTCTGCGGGCTGCGTATAGTTGAAGATAATGCCGGGGAAGGCGGTAAGGCGCTTATTGATGGACGTGATGAGTTCTTCCTTGGTGTGAATGTCTCCAGCCCAGGCTTTGTCGCGATAGGGCTTCAGGCCAACATAAAACTCGCAGTTAAAAAATCCCGTGGGATCAGTGCCGTCGTCCGGCCTGCCCAGTTCGGATCCCACAATGGTAACTTGGGGGTAAGAGCGCAATATGTCGCGAATTTGTGGAGCAATTTTGGAGGCTTCTTCCCACGAAATGGTATACGGCATGGTGGCGCGGACCCAGAGCGCGCCTTCATCTAAATGAGGCATGAACTCACCGCCGATGAAGGGGACCAGAAGTAGGCTGAGACCAAAGATGATGGCGGCGGCCGCCATGGTGGTCCAGGGACGGTCCAGACACCACGCTAGTTTCTTTCCGTACCACTCCTTGATTGCTTCAAAGGGACGATTCACTTTCTCGCGGACGCCGCTCTTAAACCAATAGGAAGCCATGACCGGCACGAAGGTAAGGGTAAGAATCAGCGCACCCAGTAGCGCGAACGACATCGTGTCGGCCATGGGGTGAAAGAGCTTCCCGGAGGGGCCGCTCAGGGCGTAGATGGGCAAATATCCGGCGATGATAACGGCTACGGAGTAGAAAATGGGACGGTCAACGTCGCGGGCAGCATCGAGGATTACGTCGTGCAGGCTGTATTCCTGGCCCGACCGTTCCGCGAGTTCGCGATAGATGTTCTCCATCATCACCACCGTGCCGTCGATGATGATCCCGAAATCGATGGCTCCGATGGAAAGCAGATTGGCAGAAAGATTTTGCGCGTGCAGCAAAATGAAGCTGAAGAGCAGGGAGAGGGGTATGGTAAGAGCCACGATGATGGCGGCGCGAATGCTCACAAGAAAGAAAATCAAAACGATGAAGACCAGGATCATGCCGCGGAGGAGGTTGTCTTCCACGGTGCGCGTGGTGAGCTCAACCAAGTCGCTGCGATCATAGAAAGGGCGAATCTTCACGTCTTTGGGTAAGATCAGTCGGTTGAGCTGTTCCGTCTTGGCTTCGACTGCTTTCAGAACCTCCTGGGCTTGCTCGCCGCGGCGCATGAGAATGACGCCCTCGACGGCGTCGTCCTTTTTTTGAAAACCAAACTCGCCCAGGCGAGGAGCATTGCCGATCACCACCTGGCCGATGTCGGCCACGCGAACGGGTGTTCCGTGATTGCTGCCGACAACGATGTTGGCAATATCCTTGGTGTCGCGAACTAGGCCGACTCCGCGCACATAGTAGAACTGTCCGCCTTGCGAATAGAATCCGCCACCGGTGTTGGCATTGTTGTTGGTTAACGCCTGGATCACTTGGGGCACGGTCAGGTGATAGCCGTAGATGCGCGCCGGATCGAGCAGCACTTGGTACTGCATGACCGTGCCGCCGAAGCCAGAATCATCGGCGACGCCGGGAACTCCCCGGTAAGCTCGCTCCACGACCCAGTCCTCAATGGTCTTCAATTCCTGCGGAGTGCGGTCGGGGCTTTCGATCACGTAGCGGTAAACCAGCCCACTGGGACTGAACAAAGGCGCCATAGTCGGCGTGACCCCGGTGGGGAGAACGGCATTGCCCAGGCGTTCGAACACGACTTGGCGGGCGAAGTAGTCGTCGGTGTTCTCCGCAAAAGTCAGGCGGATATCGGACAGGCCGTAGAGCGTGATCGAGCGCATCACCACCAGGTGGGGCACACCGTTCATCTCCACTTCCAAGGGTAGCGTTACCAGGCGCTCCATCTCTTCGGCCGCGTGGCCGGGCCATTGGGTGATCAACTCGACCATGGGCGGAGAGAGGTCAGGATAGGCGTCCACCGGCATGCGCCGGAAAGAAATGGCGCCCCAGGCGGCAATCGCAATCACGAATATCAGGACGAGGAAGCGCTGCCGCAGCGCCGCTTGCACGATGCGATGGATCATGCGCGCTCCTCAGCCAGGCACGATTGCCGTGCAAACAACGAACGCAGGTAAGGTGTTGGTGTCATTTCTGAAGTGAGTTAGCAAACTGTAGGAACAGACTGCCGTCGGCGACAACGCGGTCGCCAGGAACAATGCCGCTGCTAATCTCAGTGTAGCCATCGGACACTTGTCCCAAGGTCACATTCCGGATCGCGAACTGGTTTTGGCCGGCGAGAATGTAGACGAAGGGCTCGTTCTCCGCATTGCGTAGCACCGCGGCGTTGGGCACGCTGATCGCATTCACGATCTTTCCCGCTTGCACTTGAGCGACAACATACATATCTTTTTTCAGTTTTTGCTGCGGATTCTTCACATCAATGCGGGCCGGCAGGGTGCGGGTCATCGGGTCGAGCGCTGCCGCGATATAAGAAATCTTCCCATGGAACTCGGTACCTGGATAGGAATCGGTTGAGATTGTCACCGGATCGCCGAGCCGGACATTGGGCAGATCTTGTTGATAGATATTGGCCAGCACCCACACGGTGCTCATGTTGGAAATGGTGAACGTTTGGGTGGTCCCGGCTTGGAGGACTTGCCCTGGAGCTACGAGGCGCTCGACTGCCTCTCCCGCGATAGGCGCGAGGACAGGCAATTCGGGAGAAGTTCGGGCTTCGACTGCCTGTTCGGGGCTCTTGAATCCCAGAATCCGCAAAGACTGCTGGTTGGCTTGTAAATCGGCTTCTGCCTGGTTGCGGGCCGATTCAGCGGCGATCAGGTCTTTTTCTGCAATAGCGTGATGATCGTAAAGATCTTTGGCACGCGCGTATTCGCGGTCTGCCAGGTGGAAGGCATCATTCGCCTTGATGTAGGTGGCGCGCAGCTGGGAAAAATCAGGGCTGGCGACATAAAGCAGCGGCTGGCCAGCGTGAACGTATTCTCCTGGCGAAACCACAATCCGGCTTACCGGGCCGCTGACTTGCGTAATCACCGGCGTGGTCGCAAAACCGTCATAGGCAACAGCACCGGTCAACCGCAAGCTGCGGCTCAGCGTGGACGGTGCGACGCTGACAATCTGGATGTGGGACATCTGATCTGAGGGGATGGAGAAAAGGGCTGCCCTATCCGCGCCATCGCCCGCTCCGGAGATGCTTGGATCGCTAGCCGAAGAAGTGGTGTCGCCACAGCCGATGGATAGAAGCAACAGAATGGCGAGGCTCACGATACTGACGATCGAGCCCGGCGCTTTGAAGAATAAACGCTGTTTGTTGTCGTGGAAGTGGTTGATCATGGTAATGTCCTGGTGCCCACCGCTTCTTTCAGCTGTTCCACCGCGATCAGGTAACTTGCGAGCGCCTGGCGGTAGTTAAGTTGCGTGGCGCGATAACTACGCTGGGCGTCAAGAAAATCCAAAAGGCTCGCGGCACCGCGGCGGTAGGCATACTCACTGATGTCGCGCGAGTCCTGGGCCTGTTTCAAATAGCCACCAACATAAAGCGAGACGATGTCCTGGTTGCCGCTGAAGGCTTGATACGCGCTGTTCACATCGGTGAGGACGGTATCGCTGGCGGCATATGCAGTTTCCTGAGCGGCGGTCATCGCGTAACGTGTGCGCGCGATTTCGCCCTGGTTCTTGTCAAAAACCGGCAGGGGGATGTTGAAGGTGATACCCATGGTGCTCTGGTTGGACACGTGGGTATAGGTCAGCGTACCAGTGGGATCTACCTTGCCATTGGCCTTGGCCAGTGCGAATTGGCTTTCTGCGGAGCGAACCCCTTGGCGAGCGGCCAGCAGGTCGGGGCGCAATTTCAGTGCCTTCAAGAGCAGATCGTCCGCGTTCAGCTGCAGAGGCTGATAGCTCAGATCGCCTTCCACATCGTAATTCGCGGGAACCGCGTCATAGCCAAGAAATTCGCGCAGGCTCGCCAGGGCCTGCAGCTTGGCTACTTTGGCGCTGGCCACGTCGGTCTGGAATTGCAGCAGTTGCACGGTGATCTTCAGCAGGTCGCCTTCGCTGATTGCTCCGGCTTTGTATTGCGACTTTGCGATGTCCACGGTCTGCTGGAAACCGGCAAGGTCCTGATTGGCAAAATCAAGATTCGACTCGGCCAGCTGCACGGTGATGAACTGTTGAGCTGTGTTGAAGATAAGTGCACGCTCGGCGTCGGTGACCTGGTAGCGCGTCTGCGCCGTGATGTCGCGGGCAGCTTGAATACGGCGAGAGCGTTTCCCCCCGCGCTCGAAGAGATAACTGACCCCCGCATCGAATTCCGTGACGTTCAAGAGGGTGCTCAGGTTGAAGTTCTCGGGTTGGATGGGTATGAATAAAGCGTCCAAGGTGAGAGTCGGATTCGGCCTCAAGGAGGCGGTCACCTCTTGCGCCTGGCTCTGCTGAACTTGCGTTTGTGTAGCCTTCCATGCGTGGTTGTGAGAAATAGCTAAATCAATGGCTTGGTCGAGAGTGATGCGGACCGGTGCCTGGGCGTCGGCGACACCGGCAAGTACAAACGAAATCAGAAAAGCTGTTACAGCGTATTTCGGCTGCATATTCCTTTCAAAAAGCTGAGCGCTACCATCGCCTCAATCGCTTTCGGCGATAACAGGCCGACCCACAACAACTTCCTTCCAAGGTTTACTTGCTGGAGATGGATAACATTGCCCAAATGAACTCTACGCCGCAGCGCAGCGAACCCTCGACAGACCAGCAAACGGAAAAAGGAATTACAGGAGAGGAGGCGGTCGCACGTGGTGTGCGAACAGCTGCCGGGCAGAGCGGAACGAGGATCTAGTCGTGGCGCAAACGTCAGTGATTCGAATCTCAGCAGAAGTTGACGAGGATGGCGACGCCAGGGAAGGCGTATGAGCGGATGCACAAATCAGGCACGTGCTAGGGGCAGACTGGGCGGAGTGCTCCGCACAAAAATGTTGCGAAGTACGCAGAGGCGCGAATTCACAGGAATCGAGCGCTTGCGCGAATGTGACCACCAAGAGCAGAGCGATGCAGGCGGGAGCACCCCACATCAGGAAGCGCCGGTATGCGGCCGATCGCGGTTTACGGTTCGTCGTCAAAACCAAAATCAGTTAGATGCTGAATAGACGCGATTGCCTAGGAAATGTACCACCATTCCACCTAAAAGATTACCACCATTCGCCCTGGAGGACATGTTGTTGACAAATAAAGGTTGTCAAGATACGTTCCAGTGCGTTGCGGGCTATTGCCATGCAGCAACTGTGCAGTGAACTGGGCAGTAAATTGGAAGCGCCGGAAAGCGGGATTCCGACTTCAAGCTATCTCTTCGATCGCGGGCGCAACCAACCACTAGGCCGCTCAATGGCGATGCGAGCCTGGTACTGCACCTTCGTCACCTTCTCACCTTCATCGATGGCCAGCAATCGTTTGTACCACCAGATCCGGTTATGGCGCCGATCGCGGTTCCGATTGACGCGATCCCGATCTTCCTGCGTGAACCGCCGGCGTGCAGGAGGGGGCGGCGGAACGCAGGGAATGAGTGGATATAGGCCTGGCCGTGAATATGGATGACGTCGGCGGGAGTTTTTCTTTCGGGCGTTCTACTATCTACCAGCTTGCCGTTCCTTGGGTTTTCAGCCATGGCTCGTCCGCTCTTTTCCTCGCTTTCGCCTCGTCCTGGCGCCGAAAGTTGGAAAACCTAAGCCGCAAACACCAAGCCTTTGCTTGAGCCTTTTCTGCTTGCGGAGCTCTTTCAAGGTATTGGAATCGTTTCTCGCGCTCATGATCGGGTAGAGCCAGGGCTTTTTCCAGCCGGGCCTCTAGGGAGCCGGGGGTTTCTTCGGCTTCTTCCGCTTCTTCCCGCTCCACTCCTCCAACCGGAACGATTCGGGCTGCAGTCGTTAACCAGTTGCCAGCCGTTTCCTGCATCTGGCGTGCCAATGATTTCTTCCCGTCGGAAGGCTTTTTATCGCTCTTAGGGTCACTGATCTTAACTCTTTACGGTCCACGTTAGACTGCTTTCCGTGCTGTTGGTAATCCCCGCTCACCTATAAATGCGCCGTTCCCAGGTTTATTCCCTCATCGTTTGCCAAATGTTTGGAACTTTTTCTGAGTGGTACCAAAAACGTGCTCCTTCAACACATTCCGACGGCCATCGATGCACGATCTCGGTCAGATAGCGAATGGCCGGCTTGCCCAGTTGCAGCGCTTTTTCAAAGAGCGGGTGGTAACAGCGGATGCCGGGGGATGCTTGGAGCGCACGAGGGGCATCAGCGCGGCGCAGGGCCGCAGGCAGTCTGCAACACGGTTACCAGCTCGAAACCCATTCGAGCGGGAGCGGGCTAGTTGACGAGCGCCGAGTATCGGCGTTCCACGCCTTAGTCCACCCGAAGGTACCCAAGCAGGAACAGCGAGGCGACGAAACTGGCAAGGACAGAAATCACAGCAAGCATCCAAAGTCCCTCTCCGACCGTGAATCGGCTCACCACCTTTTTACGCCCTCGAGCCCAAAGCACATCCGACATGGACGAACTCCTTCGCAATCTCTTACTGCGCTGCCCCAACTCCGACTGCAAGATGCCCGTGCAATCAGAAGTGGAAACCGAGCTCGGCAGTGTAGCTACGCGGGCTAACGTAGTGTGTGCCGCTGAAGGTGGAGAGGAAGTTGTAGAGCGCGTATTTGTTGGTCAAATTCAGCACGGTGAATTGGAGACTCCACTTGTAGTGGTCGCCGTGAAATAGATTGTCGTCACCCACGGCGACATCAAACAAGCTGCGCGCTTGGATACGCGGCGGATTGCGATCATCGTTCTCGCTGCCCGGCGCCGGCACTTGAATGAGGGTTGAGCCGAACTGCGAGGCCGGGCAGTTGAAAGGCAAGGCCTGAGTAGGCGTCGCGCGTTGGACCCCGCAGAAAAAGCCGGCCTGAAACTCCTGATCGGCAGTCAGCGGCACACCTCCGACGTTAGCTGCGACCATGGAAACGTTGGGAATGCCGCCAATGAGAACTGATCCGGGACAGGTGTTAAATGAGGCTACTCCGAAGCAGGGGGAAGCGCCAGCCACCAGCCCGCTGTCGTAGCGCCAGTTGAAACCAATCCAAGGCAAGGTGGGTTTCGGTTGGTATTGCAAATGGGCGGTCTGGTTGAACCTTTCGTCATGATCGATTCGAAAGGGCACGAAACCACCCCCTGAGACTGCGGGAATAGCGCCCAGTCCTCCCACCTGGGGGGTAAAGAACCGGGCGGAGACGCTGGAGAAGACGAAAAGGGCTGAGAGGCCATGGAAGTTCGGCATGCTGACCCGACCCGCAAATCCCGGAATCTTGGAGTTATGCCACTCGATAGGGAAGAAAATCGGTGTATTTCCCAAATCGCTGAAGTCGTAACCATTGTGGGTGTATTTCCAGACGTACTCCCCGGAGAATACAAGGTACTTCCCAAACGCCTGCTGTAGTCCCACATGGAATTCATTACGGTAGCCGGGACTCAGAGGGGCAGGTACGCAGGGAACGAGCGCCGAGAGAACGGCAAAGTTGCACCCCGTACTCGAGATGAGCAGATTCTCATTAAATGGCGTTTCCAGGGTTCGAGCATAGGAAGCACTGAGTACCGTGTTGCTTCTCTTGATGTTGTAAGCGACTCCGAGGCGGGGCTCAGCTTGACGAGCAACGGTAAGCCCGTTGTACAAATCGCCGCGCAAGCCCAAGTTAGCCGTCCAGTTGCCTTTAGTGATTGTGTCCTCAACATACAGCGAGAGTTCTTTCACGTCGGTGTGGCCATGAAAAGAAAAAAGTCCACCTCCCCGTGTGAGGTCGAACGGTAGCAGGACTGGATTGAAGAGAGGATAGAGGGAGGAATTGGGAGCATTCGGATTGGAGGCCACATTTGCTTGGAGCCCGGCTGCGGCACACTGTCCAGCGCCGGTGAAGCCGAGAACCGGGACATTTGGATTCGAAGCAGTTGGGGCTGTCAGGCACGGCGCGTTGAGGGTGTAGTCAACAATTCCCAGCCTGTCGTTCTCGCTCAGGAATGTCTGCTGGTAGGTTCCTCCGGCTTTTAAGTTATGAATA
>JBPYDQ010000707.1:0-4709 GCA_051986135.1 Terriglobales bacterium
TGCCCTGAGGCAAACAACCGTGTTAAAAGCCTGATTGAAAAGGTCAGGTAACGGCAAGAAAGCCACGACGGCGGACAGACCTATCAGGGGCTGGAAAGAGTGACAGGACGGCATAATAGGAGAGTGCCGCTGCCATCTGCAATGTATGGTTTCGAAGCACGTCTTCGTAGGTTTCGACCAGCGCATGCTTGATCCCGGCCGAGATTGCTGGATGCAACTTTATTGCTCTCTGCTTCGCTTTTCAGGGCTGATATTTTGCCTCTTTCTTGCCTTTGTGTGTGCTATTAGCCGCAGGGCTGATGCGGCTGCCGTGTATCTCACTACATCCTTCTCGTCGAGTAAGTACAGTTCGACAGTGTGGAGTGCCGAGGGGTCGCCGCGTCGGGCAAGCGCTCCCAGCGCCGCCGCGCGTACTAGCCAGCTCTTGTCTCCAGCCGCCTGCTCCAGCACTTTAGTCGTGGCCGGATCGGGATCGTCAGCGAGCACCCCAGCGGCCGCAGCGCGTACCGGAGAGGAATCATCTTTCCTGACTTCCTTGATAGCGCTCCAGCCGATACCCGCGAATGGGACGAAGCCAATACCTTCTTCGAAGCCCAGTTGCGCCATCTTCTTGGGATCGCTGAACGTTGACATTTCCGACGAGATCAGCCCTTTGCCACCTTTTCGCTTCTCGGACAAGACTTCGGAATAAACTTCATAGGCGTTATCGTTATGCATCTGGCGGAGGGAATGGGCCACAGCGAGTGCAACCGAAGGATCCGAATCATCCAAGACTCTTTTCAGCTTCGGGATGCTCTTCCTTGAATTCATATCTCCCAGCGCTTCAGCCGCCGCCACCCTCACCTCTGGTTTAGGGTCCGACAAGGCTTTCTCCGCGAGCTTCGTGGCTTTCAAATCGTTTGGGATCAGCCCCAGAACTCGGGTCGCGTTGGCACGATCGATTGCTTTGTTTGCTGTGCAGGCGGCTTCGAGGGTGTGCCAGGCCGCCTCTTTGGGACTCACTGCAACTGAGGCTTGCTGTCCAGGCAAACCTTCCCGCGGCTGAGGCAGGGGAGGCTGCGCAGATTCGTTGGTGGTTGTTGGCGCATTTTGATCTTTTTTCTTCCATCCCGATGGCGTGCTGGCTGGCTGTCCCGATGCCGGAACCGCAGCCTGCTGGGTTTGCGAAGGGGCGTACTTGTCAACGGTGGCCAAAAAGGCTCTGCTCACTTTCGGAGCGGGGACCATGCCAGTCAAAATGGATTCGAACGGAATCAATTTTTCGTAAAGTATGCGAGTCTCGTCCTTATCTTGGGTAACAACGGTGCGCTTCAAGTCAATGCCGGCGAAGGTTCCGCGCGAACGCGAATAGGTCAACAACTCCGACTTCGTCTTCCAGTCGGTTGCCGCCGCGGCATCTCGCCCAACTGGCCCTGCGGCACCCGAAGCATCTGCTCCAATCTTGAATTTATTCGCCAGCAAATGCCGCATTGCCTTCTCATTCATAACCAGCATAACGATGTCAGTGGCCTGCCCGCCAAGCTGCAATCCCCAGCTGCCACCAGTGATCGTGATCGGAGCCGGCCCGCTCCAACCGTGTGCTGTCCTGCACGTCGCCACCCCCTTGCCATGACTACCGCCGAATCCGAGCGCGATCTTGATGACGGAAGGCACGACGGCAATGCACTCCGCATCGCCAAGGATCTTATCCGGAATTGCCTTGTCCGGAGTACCCATGATCTCGTTCAGGACGGTGCTTGCTGCATCCAGACGCTTCGCAATATCCGACTGCACTGGCCTCTCGGGTTTTGTGCCATCTTGCGCTATGCTCCCGGTTGCGAGAAACAGCATCACAGCTGTGACGACAATCAGGTACTTTGTAATGGCCTTGCGATTAACGTTCACGTCGAAGCCTCTTTGCTCACCTTTCGCATCCTTCTTGTCGAGATTGAAGCATATGCCGCACAGGATGGTGAGATTACGAGGCATGTGCTGTATATCGGCGACAATCGTGCGGTATGGGGCATTGTTGCGATCGCCTATTGCCGGTCAGTGGTAGAACTCGGCTGAGCGGCGCCTACTTTAATCAGGTCGGTCCTAATTTGAAACTTCTGATTTGGCCCTAGGTCGACCTCGGTGCCGAAGCTCTGATATCCCGGCAAGCTGACTGTTATCTTCCTGTGTCCCGGCGCGATCAGCAGGCTCTTTCCGACACCTCCGAACTCGCCAACGTGGCCCACAAATTGTCCATCCACGAAGACTGCAGCGCGATCGGGTATTACGGCAAGCTTGACCTCAGAAAAAACCGAAGGCATCTTGAAACGCGGGTCGTTCACCATCTTCACGGAAATGGTCTGTTTTTCTCCCGGCCGAACCGTGATTTTTTGGGTGAACTCAACGTAACCGTCCTGTCGAACGGCGATCTCGTGTTCGCCGGGGAGCAACAAAATCTTCTTCGACCCTTTGAGTTCCCTTAGGTAACCAAGATATTGGCCATCAACCCACACCCCCGATGTCTTTTCGACCTTCGTGGCGCCGACGAGTTCGACCTCACCCAACACCTCGTTACTTTGCGCGGACACCTTTCCGGCAAATGACAGGAGCAGACACAGGAGCACATGGTTTAAGAGTCTGGTCGCGAACTGGTCTCTCATAGTTTTGCTCCTCCCTTTAAGCTTGTGGCTTCATCTGCTGGGCCCGAGCCCTCTGATGTCCTCCTCAGGAATGGGACTGCGTTGGAACCATGCTGGACGAGCCACTAATTTTCGTTCCGATCATGGCGGCTCCATGCCGCTCAGTTTCGCATCGATTTCGAGTGGTCCGTCTTGCTTTCTACCTTGGCCTCGCCTCTCGCCTGCGGCATCAGCTCTGTGCCACGGAGATCGACTGTAGAGCCACCCTGCTGCCGGTGGTCCACCCCTTTGTAGGGGCGTGACTACATCGGCTCTAAACACCGGTGTCTTTTCCATCGGTTGGACTTGGTCCGGTGAGCGACACCGATCACATCGAGGCTCGAAAGAAGGAGAACAGAAAGGAACAATCTCAATTTGTGGCGCATAGCATGTCCTCCTGAGCGGTGGCCTAGCTAAGAAGAAATGCGTTCCATCTGAACCAAGAGCACAACTCGTGCCAACCCGCGAAGCCACTAAAAACAAGGAGGAACCGGCCCAAACGGGTGGGGCGCTGCGATGTAATTTTTACCCGTGGAGGTGACAACTCCTTATCAGGTTATGAATTGCGACGTTGGCTCTGAGAAACACAATTCAGAACTGGATTGAACGTCCGAAGCCGCGCGGGCGCTCTTCGGGTCGCGGAAGCCAAAGACGGTAACGGCAAGTCTGCGCGTTGAACGGTCGGTTCGAATGAGCCAGAAAGGTCAAGATGTTCTGTTCAGCACCGAACTTAGGCTGGAGAGTCGGCATTAACGCACCACCCAGGCTGAAAGGCGTCGCTTGGAGATGATTGAGACAACGCCAAGGTGAAGAAGGGACGGCTGTTGATACATGGCCATTAAACTCGTAACCGACTGGTAACAAGTGTTAATGCCTGTTAGCGTCAATTATGCGCACTCCGAGTATCGATTCAATCACAGAGCGGTGCGCCGGTACTGAGGTGTGAGTAAAAGTGCCGTTAGCGGTGTAGGTTTCGCAACCGGCATCGGCAAGCCTACTTGCTCACAAAGTAGCCCGTCTTCGCTCTGATAGTTATTCTCTCCAGTTTGGATCGGATGGTAATCTTTCGAAAGCTGTCATCCTTGATCTTGTTCGTTGGATAGTACGCCAACTCGTACGACGTGCGCAGTTCCTCGGCGATCTGGCGAAAATAGATGTCAGGGGCGGTCTGTTCCGCATCAATGTGCAAGCCACCGGTCTCTTTTGCCATGCGCTCCATGACGCTGATGCCATAGTTGTTGCGGGCCGTTAGTCTCCCGTGCTTTGTTTCCGTGTAACGAATGCAGTAGATCGGAACGTTCGCCGCTTGTGCGATCTCGATGGCATTCATCATATTGTGAGAACTCGCATTGTCTTCGCCATCGCTGAATATCAAGATTGCCTTGCTCCCCTCTACCTGGCCCAACTTCTCGGTCACGCTATAAAAGATCGAATCGTAGAAAGCTGTGCCGAGCTCGCGATCCTCGTTCGGCCCCAGTTCCGGGAAACGGCCCTTGTCGTGGAATACCTTGTCGCCAAAGCGGAAGTCATCGAACTTCTTGTAGTTTTCGAGGATCTGGTCGGCAGAATTCGTGAAGTCGCTCACCAGACGTAGATGATTTCCAAAGCAAAGGAGAAAGACGCGGTCCTGAGGACGAACAATTTCCTTCAAAAAGACTTCCAGGTCTTTCTTGTGGTTCTTGCCGAAGGGGTTCTGGCTGCTGCTAACGTCGATGAGCAGCCCGAGGGTCAACGGCAGGTCGGTGCTCCTGGCGAAAGACTTGATTTTCTGAGGCACCGTATCTTCATACAATTCGATGTCGTCCGGCGTCAGATTATTGACCAGTTTCGCCTGGGAGTCGTGCGCGACAAAAGCAAGACTAACGAGATTTACATTGACGCGAATTTGTGGTTGGGCTGTCGCCAATCCCGCTAAGGCGATGAATACCGGAACACTGAACCAGCGCAGTATGCTTTGCATAGATCCCGTCCGCAATTTTACCCCTGAATGAATGACCGCCACTTGTGATACACATGCAGGGGTTGAAAGGTTCCTCGCTCAGATCAGTCGGCAGGCGG
>JBPYDQ010000708.1:0-7514 GCA_051986135.1 Terriglobales bacterium
AAAAGCGCATTAATTTTTGAACAAGGTTTTTTAGCGCAATCCGGGCTTGTGTGGGAACATTTCGTTACATGAAAAGAGCCTGACCACCAATGCTTTCCACGGCGATCCTCGAGGGAAGCTATAACGATAATGCCGAACTGACGCCGCCAAAGGAAGGGGCGCACCCCGGGGTGGCGCTCATGGCCGGTTGCGATTTCCTGCGCGCGCCGGGCCTCGCTCGCTGCACCTGCCCGGGGTAGCAACTCCGCCTGTGCTGCCTAGTGGGGCTGGTAGTCGTCAAGTCGCACATCGGTTACCTCACCGAAGTTATCGAGACGGGCGCGGGTGCCTTGTATTTTTGCCACGGCCAGAGCGCGGTTGATGGCAACTACGGACGAGGCCGAGAGTGCTAGCAAGGCATGGTAAAGCTCGAGTCCCGCTGCCCAGTTGTTGTGGCCGGTACGGCAGCGATAGACATGTGCCGACAGCAGCGCAGTTTCCGACTGATAGCGTCCGCTTGAGCACAGGGAGCGGGCGCGCAGCCATAGGGTCTCGGCCTCACCGACCATAGATCGGTTCCAAAGGGCAGGATTCTGTTCGGCGAGCGGCATTGTTTCTGGCCAAGCTCATCGTTGAGTTCCTGCCGCAACAACCGGAGGCACTCGGCCTGGTTGCCCTGATGCTTCACGGCCGAAGCACGCAGGGGAGTGCGCCGCAATGAGCAAGGCGTGTACCCGCCACTACCATGACGTTTGAAAAACACCGATTTGGACAACACTCAGGGCATAGGGTATTCAGGTTGATTGGTTGGCTCGCCCGTGTCGCCGAAATGCAAGATTCCTCGATCGTCTGCTGTTCTCCCCCTTATCCTGAACTAGAGGAAAATAGGCTACAGGCGATCGGTCGAGTTCACTGCCAAAAAGTCGTGATGGTGCGAGAGACGGCTCAGTGGAACCCAGGCAACTTCACCGAAAGTTCTTCACCAACATAATGTTGGATTCGGCGAATTCATTCTGCACGTACACAATGGACTTACCATCATCGGATACGCTCAAGCCCCAGCCTGGCTTTCTCTCCAGAGTCCAAATGGGAAAGGTCCGGCCACTCGAGAATTCAAGGAATTCAATCGTTACGCGGGGGAATCTGCTGAATCGCAAAAAGTAAATCCCGGCTGAGCTGATTTCCCAATTGGGCCAGCTTTCACCCTCCACGTCCTTCAACACTTCGCTTTCCTCGCCCCCTCCGAGTGGCATTCGCCAGACACCGCCATGCTCGTATTTCGAGTAATAAAGAAAGCGACCGTCGGGCGATTCGACCGGCGAGATCCCGCCGTTCTTCGTAAGCTGGATTGGGGAACCACCCTGAAGGGACATTCTCCAAATCTGGAAGGGCTCCATACCGCGCTTGGAGGCGAAATAAAGCCACTTGCCATCGCGGGACCAGCTTGGGGAAAGGTTATCAGCGCCCGGGATGGTTGGCAGAAGGCGAGGAGTGCCACCTGGTACTTCGACAACGTAGATCTCACTTTGTTGCTTGGGATGAAACTCGAATGCTAGGGAACGGCCATCCGGAGACCACCGCGGGCGTCCCGCCGTTCCATGCAAAGAAGTGACCTGGCCGCAATTCGTTCCATCAGCATCGCATATCCAAATATCCCAAAAACCAAGGCGGTCAGACTCGAAGACAATCTTCTTGCCGTCGGGCGACAATTCGGGGCGCATCTTACTGCCCTTCTCCGAAACGGAAACTGAGGGAGGTCTCTCGTTGTGTTTTGGATCCCGTAAGTTGAGCCGCCACAGGTTCTCCTCCGAGACCGCCTGTTCGTAGACCAGAGTGTCGCCCTTTGCTGCAATTGAGGGCCAGCTTGCTTCACCCACGGGACCCGCGACTGGGCGCGGCGTGCCACCCGTTGCCGATATCCGCCACAAACCCGTCGCACCTCCCCGAGCGGAAGAGAAGACAATTTCGCGGCTGTCGGAGGTCCAAGCCGGAGGTCCCATGATAGGACGGTTGTCGAAGGTGAGGCGCTTGGCCTCGCCCCCTGCGGCACTCATCACAAAGACATCGTTACTTACACCCGCTACCGTAGAACGTATAAAAGCGATATGAGCACCGTCGGGAGAAAATGCCGGCCCTTGGTCGAGCGAGGCAGCAGGTGGAAAGCTGAGCACTCGGGTGCTGGAATCGCCAATCGATAGGGCAGAGATCCAGCAACGGGTTGGATCTCCCGCACTGCTTTCAGAAAAAGCAAGCACGCTGCCATCAGGTGACCAGGAGAGTCCACCTCCCATCGAATCCGGCCCCCGGTACAGACGATGCTCGGTCCCGCCCAGGGCAGGAACGGTGAAGATCGAAGCAGATCCCTTAGCGTATCGAGTGAAAGCGACCCGCCGGCCATCGGGAGACCAGGTTGGGCAACAATCGCCAGGATCGCTGGTAAGTTGAAGCGACTTCTCTCCCCCCACTACGGCTGCGTAAATTCCCGTATTATTCGAGCCATCGCTTTGACGGAATGCGACTAAAGTAGCATCCGGCGAAAAGGCGGGTGTCGCTTGGAAACCCCGCAGACCGACCACCGGCACTACCTCAATTCGCGCCAATTGTGAGTCGGGAGTTGGTCGATACAATATCCAAAGAGCGATGGCACAAAACAGGGCGACACAAGAAGCGATGCCAACCCATATTTTTCCGAAACCATGGCTTCTGCCCCATGGGACGCTCTGAGCGTTCGGATTAACAAGCGACTCGGCCACCCGAGGCGTGTCTGTCTGAAGCGATGCTATAAAACGATAACCGCGCTTCGCGATGGTTTCGATAAAGCGCGGCCTTTCCGCCGAGTCGCGCAAGGCTTCCCGCAGCCTGGCGACCGCGCTGTTCAGCCCGTGATCAAAGTCGACAAAGGTATCGGCAGGCCAGAGCTTTTCGCGCAGCTCTTCGCGCGCGACAATCTCACCTGCGCGCTCCAATAACAGAGACAGAACACGAAACGGTTGTTCTTGTAGCTTGAGTCGCCGACCTTGTTTGCGCAGCTCACCGGCCCGGAGATCGACTTCAAAAGCATCGAAGCGAACCACTGCCGGAGCTAACCGAGTGTCTGACATTTCCCACCCTTGATTGGACGTGACGCTATCACCGAGGTTAGTGACACTGGTCCCGATCGTCTCTTCATGCACGCGTAATCGGCTGAGAACCTCAATCTCCTCACGCATTTAGCTTCGTTACCCACGCGTGTGGAAGTCGTGTACACGGTTGCATTGTCGAGGGAACTGATTGCCACGAAAGTGGATCCTGAAAACCGCATTGGAAAACAGCCAGGCCGAGCCGGCTTCACGTCGGCAAAGTCTCGGCCACGAAACCTGAAGGAGACAGGAATGAAATCACGAGTGCTCTCTTTAATTACGTTTCAGATCGTACTTTGGTTCTGGGTTTTCAGTCCCCTCGCCCATGGCCAACAAAACACGGACCTGATGAAGGACCCTAAGGACTTGCGGGTCGGCATTTCTCCGCTTCAGCAGCAGGCTGGCGATGGAGATCGAAGCTCACAATACCTCGTTGGCTGGTCATACATGACCGGGACGGGCGTTTCCAAGGACTATCGAGAAGCGGCAAAGTGGTATGGGAAATCGGCGGCGCGCGGATTCCCTGATGCCGAATTTGCTCTCGGTTATCTCTACGAACAAGGTAAAGGTGTTCGACGCGACTATCACCAAGCGGCTCTCTATTACGCGGCCGCTGCCAAGCATGGGCATGCCATGGCCAAAAACAATCTTGGCTCCTTATACGAGCATGGCCAGGGCTTGCGAAAAGATCTCCACCAAGCCGCCTATTGGTACCGGGCAGGTGCCGACCAAGGAGACGTTACTGCGCAATCGAACTTGGCCTCATTGTACTTTCGTGGAAGAGGCGTGGCACGAGACTATTCACGAGCTGCGGTATGGTTTCGGGCCGCTGCCGACCATGGTTACGCGCCGGCTCGCGAGAACCTCGCCTGGATGTACTACACCGGCACGGGCGTATCGCTTGACTATTCCGAAGCAGCAAAATGGTTGCGGGGTGCCGCTGAAGACGGGTACGCACGTGCGCAACTCGACCTCGGGTACCTTTATGAACAAGGAAAGGGAGTACCGCTTGATTACGTTACGGCATATATGTGGTACAAGGCCGCCATGGATCGCGGAGAACAACGGGCTAGCGCGAGACTTAAGAGCCTTTCGGTACTCCTGACCAAGGAACAGGTCGGTACGGCGGCCGCCGCGGCACGAGATTTACCCGGATCTCGGTCAACCATTGACAACACATTCGACCCGGAAGCGATTGGCAGCCCATTGATCGTACGGCGATAAACCAGCAGCGAGAAAAATTCTCCTGACTCTCGAGTCACAACCGTAAGGGATCCTCCAAATCAGTCAGGTTTATCGCCATGCTGCGGGGCGGCAGGCAGCGGGCGCCGCAACGAAGGCGGCGCCTGATCGCGCAACAAACTCGGGAGAAGAGAACGCCGGGCTAATACGACCCTACCGTTGAGACTCCGACTGCTTCCCTTGCGGCCGGTTCTCGGTTGGCTTCGCGACGTTTCGGCGATTCTGTTGCCACTGATGGAATTTGTTCTGCTCGCTCTGCTCTACTTGCGGACGAGGTTCAGCGGGCGGAGCGGGTCTTACCAGTGGATGGGGGGCGCGCATTTGAGTACGATCCGCCATGGGACCTTGCGACGGACTCGGAGATTCATAGCGGCGAGATTCCCCCTGCCCACGTGCCATGCCGGAGACGCTCGGCGGGCGAGGAACATTGTTCGACCGTCCGGGGTGTTCCGCTTGTGCATTTGCTTCTGGATTTTCATTGCCACGAGCCAAAGGTTTTTGTGCTTGCGCCTGCGGTCGTTCTCGGGACATCTCGGATGCGCTATTGCCCTGTCCCGAAGTTTCGCTACGCATATTGGGCATATTCTGACGCTGCTCAAATGGGGGCTTTGGCGGGGTGGGGTTTCTGGTCCCAACGACTTGCCGTTTCTGGACAGAAGCAGGGGGACGCACACGCGCTGGCGATCCCGCTCCGAGTACGCTCGCTCTGACAGGCTGTACCGGGGGTATGTGCGTGACCGGGGCCTGGGTCAACTGCCTCGAATCTACATGCGCAAGGTTTCTTCCCACCGGGCGAGCGTTGACGAAGGTATCATGTGACACCACCGTCACTCCGTTCGTCACGTGCTGGTTTACGTAAGTGATGTTGGTAACGTTGTTCGTTGTGTACCGATTATAGACGTTCGTCACTTGCGTGATGTTCGTTCGCGTGTTCGTGATGTTGACATTGTTCACGTATCCGCGGCTCACACGATACGGAGGTAAGTAAACCTCCCTGGGGCCCAGTGGGAACCAGCCCACGGCAGGCCCTCCCCCCACGACAAGCTGAGATCCTGCTCCGCCGAGAAATACGACCAATGCTGGAGCGTAGACAGGCCTGATTACTACTGGGCCCGGCACCCAGGCCCACGAGTCGTCGACTAATGCCCACCTGCCGTAGTGAAACGGGGCAAAACCCCAGGGCTCGTCGTCTACCCAGGTCCAGCCCCAGGGATCGATCCACGCCCAGTGCCCGAATCGATAAGGAGCCCAGCCTGGAGCAACGCCGATCGGCGTCCACACCGGGCCGTAGTCCGCGGCATAGTGCCAGCGCCCGTGATCGTCCAAGTCCTCGTAACCGGTCATTTCACTGGAAATATAGTTGGCCGATTCGGCACGATCCTCGCGACGGTCGCGGTCGAAAGTCCAATTCTCAAAGTCGTCGTCGGGCGGCAGTTGAGCAATCTCGTGACTCAATGAATCGGTTCCGCTAAAAATGGCTTGTTGCCCGGCAAGCACGGTGTAGTCGTAACCTGCACCGGTCGCTACTCCGCGTCCGCTCCAAATGGTCACAGTCGTCTGATTTCCGTCCTCGTTCACATCGAAGCGATACTCCCCGGCCTCTTGAATGGTGAAGGCTAGATTAGGGGCATCCACTTCGAATTGGTCGCCGTCATCGATGTGTCGCACGCGCAGCATGAGTGTGCCCATGGATAGGCGCAACTGAGTTGTCTGATCGTCGAGATCCAGGAACGTAAGGCTGGTCTCCGAATTCATGCGGATTGCAGTAGAACCGACATGCAATTCAGCTCGCGAATTCTGATCAGCCCACAGATTATCGCCAGTAGTCACGGGACGATTGACGACTGCCGTCACCCAGTCACCCTCGCCGCCGGGCTGGAACGAAACCGAGCCACTGGTGTAATTGAGACGCGCAACTCGCCCCGGTGGATCCTGATCTTGCGCGAGGGCATTCGGCGGGGCCCCGAAGACGAGCCACGACAGAACAATGACTAGGAATCCGACTAGCGTTCGACTTATCTTCATCAGCAGCGCTCCCTGGTACGAACTTTGGACAATCCTCTCTATACTCTCTAAAACCCTATTGGGCGCAATAAGTTTTACGACGGCAAGTGTCCCACAATCAGTCGGAACCTTGTCGAGATTGTGTCAGCCGGTAATGCCCGCGCCGGCTTATTCCTAACACGCGTAAAGGCCTGCCTAGTTGCGATCGAGCCTAACCGGTCATGTAACTTGCCCGAATCGGAGGAGCGCAGCGGGGACCGGAACATAAGCGGATAATGTCGGGCCTCAAAACAACCACAGCATCCTCTAACCTGCGCGCTGGGCCAAAGGTCATCACAGAAACCACCCTCCGAGGCTCCCACCGTAGAGGCCTCTGAACTCGCTGACTCCTCGACTTGCCCGCTTTTTCTGAAGAGCAGGAACTGAAAGATGTCCCACCCCGAAAGGCGATCAGACCCGGGATCGACGCGTACTCTTATTATAGTCGCTCT
Source organism: Terriglobales bacterium (assembly GCA_051986135.1). GTDB lineage: Bacteria > Acidobacteriota > Terriglobia > Terriglobales > Acidobacteriaceae > Gp1-AA122. The sequence goes on from JBPYDQ010000708.1 coordinate 6,836, forward strand.
TACGGTATGAACCGTTAAATCCTCACTACCCGGGGGCGATCAACTCGCAGCGGGTCGCGCCTACGTGCGAATGTACGCTAAGAGCCCGGTCCGCTCCCCGGTGTCCACGATTCGTTTTCGGATTTCGGATCTACGAGTTTTTCCGTTCGAGAGCCGAGCGCCAGGCACCAGGTCAATTCACGCCTCAAGACTTTTCGCTCAGGCTTGGCGACATCGCCAGGGGTTGCGGTTCATGAAACAGTCGGGGTCGAAAAGAAATCGAATGGATGGCCATACCTTGAAACGTGCCGCCCCGGCTGGCTGGGCCCGGCGCGCCACCTGGATTTCCTTGTTCGGATTCTGGTCTTGTTTGCGCGCCCTTTTTGGGAGCTAACCTCCCAGAAATAATGGCGAACCTGCCACTTCGGAGGACAAGCGCGGATGAGGCTTAATTGCCCGGGCGGCCGACACCAGGTGGGACCCCAGCCCTTTGGCACCCAAACATCTGCCACGCCTTCAATAAGTTGCAGAAATTTTACGCTCAAAGATTTTGCCCTTAGATGGTACATTACAGGAGATTTCGGGTATTTTGCCCGAGCGTTGAGCGCAGCCAGCATCCGTGACTTCTTTGGTTGGCCGGAAACAATGTGGCCGTGCTCTTGGTGTGCCACGTTAAGGTCACTCGTGGAAGTTGAGCCTC
>JBPYDQ010000709.1:0-4140 GCA_051986135.1 Terriglobales bacterium
AGTAAATAATTAAGGATATGGTGGTCAGGGAGAGACTTAGACCCCCAGACCTGTTGCGACTTCGGTAGGGCTCATACAAGCTGGCGAGACTACGGAAAATAGGTAGCGTGGATGCCGTCTTGGCAGCTATCGCGGAAAGCGGGGCTCCTTGTGTGATTCGCGCGGATAGTCTACATTATCCAAAACTTAACCGCGCATCAGCCACTTTGCAATCCGTGAGACGGGGCCGCGAAGTAAGATGTAGGGGACAACTGCCAACGACGTCGCCACAATCAGCAACTCCAGCACGTACACTCCGTGCTGAACGATGAGCTGGTAGATCGCGTCCAGAAGAACGGCGAGGGCAAATACTTTTCCCACGTCGTTGCGGCCTTGTCGGAACAAGTCAGGCCGATGTGCGCGGTTTGTGAGGGCGGTCCACAAGAAAGTTGGTCGCCCTTCTCGAGCGTCCTTCAGGCCTGCTACGATCGCGAGAAGGCTGGCTACTGTCGGCTGAATTATCAGCCGAAAATTCATCGGGCCCGACACGCGAGCGATCAGATTGTCCCAGACACGCTTGAGTATCTCTTCCACGCTGACCTTTATAGTCCTGCAACCTTGGACAATACGGCTCCGCCAAGTGAGAACATGTCCTCCTAGAGAGGGTTACCAATCTGAGAAAACGGCTGAACTTGCCTCCGTGGTGCTGGCATCTAGTTTGCTAAAACCTCAGCGAGCCGGAAAACTGTAATGAGTACCCTTGAAAAGTCGATCGATTAGCGAATTCCTGGAAGAACTTCAACCCAAGGCTGACTTTTAGCTTCGAGAACGTCACATTTGTTAGTCCACCGAGCGCATTCACGGCGTATCGTTCCGTTGTCTCTTCTGGCGTGATCGCCGGCCCGGTCGTCGCTGTTATCTGCCGCTGTTCGTAGCCGGCAATCCCGATCTGTAGCGAGGGAGCGTTGGTGAATGTGAAAGTCCTCGTCAACGAATAATCGAGGTCGAAGGTTTGTCCGGGACGCGTTCGGGTACCCTCCTGGGTGGTATGGAATTCGTACATCTCGTAGGCCGAGAAGGCCCACGATTTGTCTCTCGTCAAGTACAACGTCTGACCAGACGAGAGAGCATTCGTCCAATATCCGGAGCCGACATTATCATTGGCTCCTGCGGAAAAGAGGCCGGTAGGAGCCAGGAATCCGTATAGAACTCGGATGGCGACGCGCTCCTTGTTCCAACCTAGAACAAACGGCACGTAGTAGGAATCGGCAAATCCGCTGCCGCCGCTGATGTTGCCGTGTATATCCGACGTGAGGTCGTTCCTCGCAAATGGGAGCGTGGCAAACGCAGAATACCGAGCTCCGCCCAAGAGTTCCTTCGTGCTGACCCAGATAAGTGAGTTCATGTCCATCAAAACCGAGTTGCTTCCTGTGATTGGCACGGTGTTGCCGTTCTGGTCTTTCACTTCGTCGCGCGAGTAGAAAAGCAACTGGTTGGAGTAGGTAAATCCAGGCTCAGGCGTGACACCCGAGTTTGCAGCGCTCATGCCAAGGGGATATACGCCTCTGCTCTGAGCCTTTGCCCCTTTCGCGAGGATCAGCGCGCACACGATTGCCACAATGCCTAACCAGACCCGGCTCGGAGCCTCCGCGAGCAGCTGTAACCTGACAACATTCCACGATGTTCTTCCCAAAGCATTCCAAGCTCTCACGCTCGAGGGGAAACGGCGGGCACATAACCGTGTGCCGTGTTCCTGTTTCAAGCAGCTCGCTTTGCCTTTGCCTGGAGCGGTGTCTTCGCAAGGTTCCTCCAGAAGTTCTCCAACGACTCCATACCGCCGAACAACGTCGTGAAAATCGTCGAATCAGCAAACACAATATCGCCAGCGCGGTCGCCCTCCGGCGGCATCCAGAGCAGCATGTTGAATTCCCGGTTCCCGGCTTTTGTAAAAGGATGCGGTCGCAACATATCAATCGGCTGTCTGGCGAGAACATGAATCGACTTGTTGTTTTCGGTGGTTAGGGCATAGTGGGGAAGGTGGGGATGGAAATTGAAGGTTGTAACTCCGTTCAGCCAACCCCGCGCATCGAGGTCATTCATCGTGGTCAACGACGCAATCTGGTTGGTTCCTTTGACGACGGCAGGACGCAGACCCCAGCGATTCTCAACCGGTGTACCAAGTCCTCGCATCAGAGAACGCGTGTACTTACCAAAACGTTGCTGGCTCGGCACCAGAGGATCACCGTGGTGGGCATACTCCATAGCGCGTTCTTTAAAATCGGAAGAGACACCCACATCGTGATGCGGTCCCAGAACAAGGCAGGTTCCCTCACGCGTGAGGAATTGTCGAATCGCTTGTATTTCCTCTGGGGAGGCCTCCTGCTCTGTAACCATGTGGTCCAGACCAAATACCATCAGCGTGTCGGTGTCTTCGAGCAGAGCCTCGTCAAGCGCCTGCTTCTGGCCCGCTTGGTCGATCCGCTGGTAAACTGCGACCGGATGCTCTGTAATCTCACCTACCAAGGACTGGAACCTCAGGAGCGACAGGTGAAAGAGCTCCAGTGTGCCGGCGATGCCCTGGAGGAACATTTTGTCCGAATATTCCAACGACTCGTAATTGGGCCACGCTACCCTGCGGACCTCAGTCATGGTTGAGAAACGATTGTCGAGTTCGGTCACGGCCCGATTAGCCTCCCATGGATAGCTCCATGTCCAATAAATGCTGAAACGTCTTTTGCCCGGTGTGTATTTTCGTGGTGTCTGGACCTGGTTGTAAGTGCGGGGGCGGTTTTTCAACATGGTCATCGTCAGAACTCCTAGGCGACCTTCTTGAGTCTTGGCCTTGTCGCAGCATCGCCTGTGGCAAGAAATCGCAGAGCACGAATACCGGGCAGGAAGAAATACGCGCCACCTTTTATTGTGGTGAACGCGGGAAGACCCTTGATCTTCTTTCGCACCGGCCGCTTTGGAATAGTTATGTCAAATGTCCCGTCCTGAGTGCCAACGAACGGATCGCGCTCATTGCCGAGGTTCTTGAACCTGGGATCATTAGCCCAAACATTCATGGCAAACTCGAACTGCCGGATCAGGCTGGCGCAGCCGATGAAGGCGGCGATCCCACGTTCCACGCCGTCCTCGGGCGCGTCTTCGGGTAACCTCGGGCCGTAGGTGCCGCCACGTCTGATCATCTGGCGTCGGTTCATGTTGTCGGCGGTATCGCGCGGGTTCATGCGGCGGATGTGTGCGCCGACCGGACAGCCGTATCCGTAAGGGTCCATCTTCCCGTAGTCGAAATTGTTGGTGCGCCGCATGTCCACGCCTAGCGCAGGATCATCTTTCTGCGGCGAGAGCACCAGGGGCGCGCCGCTGCGCCAGCGCCCCATGAGCTTGGCGGCCACCAGCTCCTGCTCTTCTCGCGTCTGGCCGTGCTGGCGGAGGAAGTCGCGAAAGGCGCCCACGTGCTCTTGCAGCCGGAGATAAGCCAGGTAACTGCCGTTGCGGGAAAGACTCTCGGGTTGGGGCATGAGCGGTTGCGAGCCGCTCTCGTCCACGTAGCCTAGAAAGAACTCGCCAGCTTTGAGCGGCGGAAGCGAACCTGGCGGGGGTTCTTCGCCCGTTCCTTCGATCACGGGGGACGTAAGGCGATCGCGGTAGCCGAAATGTTCGCGAGGCTCGCCTGGGTAGATGGCCTCAAGGTCCAATCCCGAAAGAAGCTTCACGCCCCCGATCTCAGAAAGGTATTGGTCGTGCTCCCGCTTGCATCGCTCCCGCTCCGCCACGTCGCGGGCAAACAGTATCGTGATCGCGTGAAGCGCCGGACTGGCCAGCTCACCTAGCCAGTGGTCTGGATGATTCGCTCCGGTCGCACCAACGATCTCTGCCCGTGCGGCCATGCCTTGGCGAAACTCTTCCGGAAATGTGGCGAGCGACGCCTCGTCCAGTCCCAGCGCCCGCAAACCGTTCCAGCTGAAGGCCAGGGTTACCCATCGCGAATCCGGGGAGGCAGACCCAACTGATTTTCCCGTGCCTACCTTATCGATCATGCCCGTCAGCCAGGCCCGCCCCGCGGCGGGCTTTCCGAACGTGAGGAATTCGTACCGAGCTGCGAGCGCGGGTGTGCGCGTCAGCAAGAAGTGCTGAATATCGTCAAGCTCTAACATT
>JBPYDQ010000710.1:0-6523 GCA_051986135.1 Terriglobales bacterium
ACGAAGGTCCCGAAACAACAGCTTCGGGAAGTCGGCTGGAGCAAGGCAATTGAGCTGGTCAAGGTCGCAAGGAGGGATGGGGAAGAGTTTGACTGTGCAACCTGGTTGCACAAAGCCAAGGAGCTAGGGAAGGAAGGGTTCAAGGGAGAGGTCGAGCGGCACTTAACAGGCAAAGAAACAGAATCCTGGGAGATTATCTATTTCAAGCTTTACAAAAGCCAGTTGCCTGTGGTCGAGAAAGCGCTTGAAACCGCTGGCCTCATGCTAGGGACGGACAAGTCCCGGGGCTACTGCCTGGAGATGATCTGTGCGGATTTTCTTGCCGGCGCAAATCTCGGAGAAACCAGGTCTTAGGCTTTGCGATGCAAAACAGGCCGATTTCAGCCTCGCTCCGTCAGAAACAACCAAGGATCAAGTTGGCTAAGGGGGAGTACGAAATCATCAGGAAGCGCGTGCTTGAACGAGACGGTTGGCGGTGTCAAAAGTGTGGTTCGATGCAGGGCCTGCACGTCCATCACATGAAACGTAGGAGCCAGCTAGGTGGCGATGTGATGGACAACCTGATTACACTCTGCGCTCCCTGTCACGGGAAATGCCACGGTGGGGCGCGCTGGTAGGTTTTTGCAAAAAACGGTCTGAATGCTTTGCAGGCTAACCACAGGAGGCACACATGCCAGTCGAGATCATCGGCGAGGTCGGAACTCCAGGTGCAGATCGCGAGTGGAAAGAATTGAGGGGACCTTGCGGTCCCCCCGTCTGGATGAATTTGTTTGTTGATCTAGCCTGAGGATTTCAGCCAGGCTCAGAAGCGGATGCGCAAGCCAAACTCCATTGCGCGTGGGTTGTTTGCTTGGGCCGAAAGGCCGTTAAAGACGGAAGTGTAGCCACCCAATCCACCCCAGTCTGCCGCGTCGCCGACAATCAGGTAGGGATCAGACAGATAGTTGTGGTTGAAAAGGTTTGTGAAAATCGCCGTGAATTCCGTGTTGAAATGTTCCGTGATCGCGACGTTCTTTTTAATGCTGAAGTCCACGTTCCAGAACGGCTGGCCACGAAGGAGTCCCGCGCCGCCGCCGGCGCTTCCATCAATCCCCAGGATGGGGTTGCGGAAGCAACTGAACGTCTTGCCGGGGTCTTGGAACAGGGACGGACCAAACTCATTTGATCCGTAAACGCTGTTGCCGCCCACGGGGTTGTTGTGACGCGACGTGCCAAAGATATTTCCGCACATGTTGACAGCGTTTTGGAGCGCGGCGAAGTTTGCTCCGTCGCCCTCGCCCCAGGCTTGGCCCCCACCGTAAATTTGGTTAGCAAAGGCGTCCGACGGCGAAACCTCCAATGGCAGCCCGCTGCCGGCGGTGAAGAGGGGAGCAAAAGTCCACCCGCCCGCGAGGTGCCCAACCAGGCCATGCTGGCCCTTGTAGAACGGCGCTTCATAGACCGTCCACAGGTTGTAAATGAACTTGCGGTCCCAGGGTTGCAGCCCATATGCGGAATGTAGATTGTATGGATCCGGCACGGTGAACTGACTTGTGGCTTGCACCTCCGAGCCCGTGCCCAGTGCTTTCCCATACGTAAGATTGGATTGCATCGTCAAGCCATGCCAGTCCGCCATCTTCAGGGAAACGAACCCGGCATTATAGTTGCCCCAGCCAACGCTGGCGTTCATGCCGACGCCGGAGCTCAGCTGCCCGCTCCCGCCGAAGGATGAGCCAGGAATCGGTGTGTTCATCATTGAACGCGGGAAGTTAAACGCACCGTTGTCGAGATCGCTGTACAGGCTCCAGACGTTGTCCTGCTGGATGTTCGCAGCTTCATTCAAGGCCACCGCTTGGGTGCAGTTTGCTGGCGTAATTCCATTGACTGCGGTAGTGCAGAACGCGGGCCTTAGTGCGGCTGTGAAGAAAGGTTGTGAGGTAACGGTTGCTAACTGGCTAGCGATAACGTTTCCCTTCGCGTCAAGCCCTGCACAACCACCGCCGGCCAAACCGGCGGCGCCGCCGCAGAATTGCCAGACCATCTGGCCATAAGCTTTGTCGAATCGCTGGCCGCCGAGGGTCATCATGTAGGGCACTGCATTGATGTTGATGGGCTGGTACTCGTGCGTGAACTTACGGCCGATGTAGCCGAATTCCATCGACATCCTGCTGTTGATCTGCCGCTGAATCGTGAGGTCGAATTGATGGCTCATGCTCGGGCGGAAGTTGGGATCCAAGCCCTCACCAGCACCGGCAGCGATGTCGTTAAAGCCTGGGAAGTCCGGCTGCGGCAAGGTCTGGCTGGCAAGTGGAAGAGGTGCGACCAAGCCATCCCATCCGCCCGCCGTGGGACCGATGCGGAAGGCGTTGCGTGGCGTGGAGTTACCCGGATTCGAGCAGGTCGGGTCGTTCATGACCGGACTGACGCATTGCACGGCTTGGATCAGGCCGGTCCCGAGCAGGGGCACAAGCACCAAATCGACGCCGTTTAGGCGTCCATAGAGGATGCTGTAGCCGCCGCGAATGACCGATTTACCCTGTCCAAATGCCTTGCCCAGCAACCCACTATCGAAGTTTGGGCTCCATGCACCAGCGACGCGGGGGCTGAAGGACTTGTAGTAAGGGTTATAGGGGTATTTTGGGTGGCCCGCCGCATTGCCATTCAGCACAAAGCCAACCTCGGGGTTGAAGACCTGACCTGCAAGAGCAGCGGTTTTGCGCGCATTCAGGTAGTCCAGGGTGCTGATGGGCTTGTCGTTCGCATCCACCAGGGTGATCTGCTTTCCGTTGTTCTCCACCGGCGGCATCTCCAACGTCCACCCCAGACCGTAGGTGAGAGTGAAAGTGCGTTTCATGCGCCAGGAATCGCTGACGTAGAGGTTGTAGAAGGGAATCTTACTTTGATCAAACGCCGGTGTGAGTGGTTTGTTCAACGTGAGATTGTTCCCTGTGCGGGTATAAGCGATTTGCGTCACGCCAACCATGCCCAAGACGATCGCGTAATCCTTGTTCCAAGCGGAGGACAGACCTGCAGGAGTGAAGCCGGTCATGTCCACACCGTTGTCACCGGACAAGCCGGCCCCCGTCCAGTAGACGGTTTGGTAGTTGATCCCGCCGCCGTTGTCGGTTCGCTGGTGGTAGTCGTAATTGTGCTGATAGGTGCCGCCAAACTGAAGAAAGTGTGTCCCCTTGATCCACGAAACGTCGTCGCGGATCATGTGATCCTGTCCGTCCCAGAAGCGCGTGCGCACGTTTTGCGTATCAAGGTTGAACGGAGCAAGAACGCTCGAGCGAGTCTCGCCAAATGGTTCAATCGCTCCACCGAGTCCCGCTACCTGTGGCGGCTCGGCATGCGAAGCGCGCGCCCAGTAGTTGCGCAAGAAGCTGTAGTGGAAATCGTTGGTGACGTTATTCGTGATGTTCGTTGTTAGACCCGCTGTCAAATACCATGGCACTTGTGGGCGGTTGGAGGCCGGCGCCGGGACGCCCTTCGTATCTCCAGGGAAAAAACCCCCGATGTCCACTTGGTTGTTGGTATCGCGCTGCATGTGATAATAGCGATAGGTGGAATTAAAGTGCCACTTGGGGCCGAAATCGTGGTCCAAGCGTGTCACAGCAAAGTTGTCGCTCCACCGCACGGGCATGTTGTGTTTGAATTCCAGCACATTTAGATTGTCGCACCGGCTAAGGCCGCCGCAGGGGGCGTTCGACTCCGGCATGAAATTCCACAGCGCTTGCATCGTGGGGCTAATTCCCAATCCCCGCGGATCTAGCGTTGTGCCAGAACCGGGATAGGTCGTGCCGGGGACTAACGCGCCAATGGCGGCTGCCGACGAGGGATAAGTGACTGGCCCCGGATTGAGATTGTAGACCGTGCCCCCGAATTGCAGCAGTCCAAGCCTCATACCGTCCGACGGGGTCGTTTTTGTAACTGTCTGTGAGTTCGGGAAGCGAAACCCCTCGTAATTCGCGAAGAAGAACCACTTTCCCCTGAGAATTTCCTTGGGCACGATCGGTCCGCCGCCAGCAGCGCCAAAACGATTGTAATGGAAGCTCGGAATCGGTGTTCCTGCGGCATTGTTGTCGAAGCTGTTCGCGTTCCAGTTGTTGTCCAAATAATATTCGTAAGCCGTTCCATGCCAAGTGCTGGTGCCGCGCTTCGTCACCATCTGCACCTGAGCGCCCGCGGAACTGTTGAAGTCCGCAGTCTGATTCGTTGTTCCGACCTTGAATTCCTCGATGCTGTCCACGGGGGTTGGCATTACGCCCGATGGTCCCCCTCCACCCGGGGCGCCGCTGACTCCGGTTACAGTAACGTAGCTGTTCACGAGGCCACCGCTCGGGTCGCCCGCGAAGCCGGGCGTGTAGGTGTTCATCGTGCCGTCCATGTCGCTGGAGTTATTGCCACCATCCAACAGGTAGGAGTTCTGGTCTTGGTTCGCCCCAGCCACGCTGCCGTCAGGTGCCACACCTGGTTGAAGAGCAACGAAAGTGCTTGCATCACGTCCTAGACTCGGCAGCGAGTCCAAGGGCACTCCGGTTACCGTCGTGCCGATAGTCGCATTCATGGTTTGGAGATCGGTGTTGGTCGCCACGACTTCGACGCTTTCCGTTGCCGCGCCAAGATCCAACTTGACGTCCAGTGTTCGTGACTCTCCTACAACCACATCCATATTGCTAAATTTTGCCTGGCGAAACCCCGACTTGCTGATGGTGAGGTTGTATTTTCCTGGCGGTAGATCGGGAAAGTCATACCTGCCAGCTTGATTCGTCATCGCCGTTCTCACTGCATTTGTTGTGGTATCTGTTAGGGTGACCGTTGCTCCGGAAATAGTAGCGCCAGTTGGATCAGTAACCGTTCCAACGATGACGCCTGTACCAGCGGTCTGGGCGAACATCTCGCCTGTACTCAAAGCAAAGAATGCCGCCATAAGGACAAACCCAACTAGGCTCATCCGCTTACTTGTCATCTCACACCTCCCCGTTAGTGAGCGCCAAGAAATTGTTACTGGATACACCGGGTCTCTCCAGAGGCATTCACGTCCCGATGCCGCTGGTCGTACGAAGGCTGAACAGGGCACGTGCACACTTATAGCCAATTCTCTGGTTTAGATATCCCATTTATGTTCAATCGTTTGAAATATAAATCTTTGATAAATAAGACGCAGTTTATATTCTTATTGAAAGGGAATTATGAGATTTTGTACGCATGCAACGAAATTCTATGGTTGTCCAACTCATTGCCTTCTTCGCGTTCCGTAAAGCGAAGGGAAGTTCGTTCGTGGGCTAAGCTGAGCGAACTTGTTGCGAGACCAGTTTCCGCGGATCTGGATTCCGTCAACCGGCAAGGAGGCGGAGCCGTGGGAATAGCTCTCCTTCAAGGTCTACAAAAGCCAATTGCTGGTCATTGAGCGGCCCTTGAAACCGTGGGGTTGATGCTCGGAATCGATAGGTGCCGGGGCTACTGCCTTGAGATGATCTGTGCGCCGGCGCAAATCTCGGAGAAGCTAAGTCTTAGGTTTTGCTATGGAAAATGGGTCGATTTCAGCGTCGCTCCGCCAGAAGCAGCCAAGGCTCAAACTGGCTAAGGGGGAGTTCGAAATTATCCTGGAGAACCTGCACGTCCATCATATGAAACGTAGAAGCCAGCTGGGTGGCGATGTGATGGACAACCTGATTACACTCTGCGCTCCCTGTCACTGGAAATGCCACCGTGGGGCGCACTGGTGAGTTTTTCGCAAAGCCGGGTCTCAATGCTTTGCATGCTAACCACAGGAGCAACGTATGCCAGTCGAGATCATCGGCGAGGTCGGAACTCCAGGCGCAAGCTGTGAATGGATCTCAGCTCGGGCTACGCTTGCTATTCGGTTCATTACCGACAGATGTGGACCACCACCTCCCGAGATGGAGCTTGAAGTCCAGTGGCAGGAGCACGAACTGGGCAGCTGCCCTCTGATTGTTCTCACGTGGGAGGACGGCATGCGAGGAGCGCCGTGGAACTATATCTCGCGGTGCGAGACAGCGCTCACGGCATACGAGAATGGGGAGGAACTTTCGCAGGGTTGGTCGATGACTTCTGACGACCATTCAGAGGATGCACCCTTTCGACCCTGAAAACCTCTTCCAGACCCGCCCGACGATCTGAACTTGTTCGACGTGCAACGTTACATGGGAAAGCTGACCGAATGGGCGCTGGAATCCCATAAGCGTGAGGGGAACAAGCCGAAGGTGGTCGAGAGGGATGACGCCGAACCGGCAGAATCCTAAACGCTTCGACCTCGCCGATGATCTCGACTGGCATGTGTGTGCTTTAGAAACGTCTTGTTGCACATCGCAAAAAATCCAATAGTATCAATACATAGGCAGCTAAAAGCAGCACCCCCCAGTCCTTGAACGTAGTTCGACACTAACGTTTCGGATTACCTTAGCCAATGCCGATAAACCTGCGCTCGACCGTGCTGGCCACGATTTGTTCCCTCGGACTCTCTCTGATCACCACGTCGATACTGAGCGCCCGACAAGGCCCCCCTGACCTTAGCAAGCTT
>JBPYDQ010000711.1:0-3291 GCA_051986135.1 Terriglobales bacterium
CGTTTATAGAATGGGCGGGAAGGATCCGGAATTGCTCCAGACCGTCCGAAACGGAATTCCCGGTACCGAAATGCCGGCATCACGTCTGAGCGATGAGGAAGTATGGCGACTTGTCGCGTATGTCCAACGGCTGGGATCCCAAGGTCTGGCCGAAAAAGCTCCGGGGGATAGCCGGGCTGGCAAAGCAATCTACGCAAAATCCGGTTGCGCCGGGTGCCACCGGATTGCCAAAGAGGGAAGAGATTTAGGACCCGACCTCACGGAAATAGGCCGGCGGCGTGGCTTGAAATTTCTCGAGGAGTCAATTGTTAAGCCGGACGCTTACGTCCCGAATAGCTATCGTGGCATTGTCGTTGTGTTGAGGTCCGGCCCGACGATTTCTGGCATCCGACTCAATGAAGACGATCTTTCGGTGCAGCTGCGGGACCTCGGTGGCAACCTGCGATCGTTTTTCAAGGAAGATATCAAAGAAATTCGCCGGGATAAGCCGTCGGTTATGCCCTCGTATGAATCCACGCTCAATAAAAAGGACCTCGGTGATCTGGTGGCCTACTTGAATTCTCTGAAGGGGGAACAATGAGGGTGCATTGGTGGAGTGTTTGGCTGGCAACTGTTCTGCTCGCAGCCGTAACATTTACTCTAGAGGGTCAAGCACCCACAGGCGAAGGCGTAACCTCTCAGCGATTGCTGAATGCGGCCAACGAGCCAGGCAACTGGCTGATGTACTCGCACACCTACAATAGCTGGCGCTACAGCACCTTGAATCAGATCAAGGTCGAGACAGTGAAAAATCTCCACGTGAAGTGGCTGTTCCAGGGCCGTCACGTCGAGAAATTTGAGACGACCCCCCTCGTCGTCGACGGCATTATGTATCTGACGCGCCCGGAAAATGCGATCTATGCGTTGGATGCAGCCACGGGACGCCAACTATGGATGTACGAATATCGCAATCCACCTCGTACCTTCAACTGCTGCGGTAAAGTCAATCGCGGCCTGGCCATACTGGGTAACACGCTTTTCATGAACACGCTCGACATGCACGTAGTCGCCGTGGATGCGCGAACGGGTCACGAAGTTTGGAGAACCGAGATGGGCGACTACACGGCTGCCGGCGGCTATGCTGCGCCAGGGGCGCCCCTGGTCGTCAAGGATAAGCTGATCGTGGGAATGGCTGGCGGCGAGCATGGAGTAAATGGGTTTCTCGATGCTTACGACACCAAGACCGGCCAGCGCCTCTGGCGCTTCAATACGATTCCCCAGCCTGGCGAGCCGAACTTCGGAACGTGGGCTGGGGATTCCTGGAAAACTGGCGGAGTGACGACCTGGAACAATGGTGCTTACGATCCGGAGACCAACACTCTCTTCTGGGGGACAAGCAACCCGTGGCCGGATTACAACGACGACTTCCGCCGCGGAGATAACCTCTATTCCTGCTCGGTTCTGGCGCTCGACCCCGACACCGGAAAGCTGAAATGGTTTTTCCAGTTTACGCCTCACGATTTGCACGACTGGGATTCGACCCAGATTCCGATCCTGCTCGATACTGAGTTTCGCGGGCAAATGAAGAAAGCTCTGGCGTGGGCGAACCGGAACGGCTTCTATTATCTGCTCGATCGCAGCAATGGGAAATTTCTCACGAGCAAAGCATTTGTAAAACAGACCTGGTTAAAGGGTTTCGATGACAACGGCCGTCCGGAAGTGATTCCGGGCAATGAGCCGACACCGGAAGGAAACGATCACGTTTGGCCGGGCACCGACGGGGGCGCCAATTGGATGTCGCACAGCTACAGTCCGCTCACGAAACTGCTCTACGTCTTTGCTCGTGAGGAACACCGGATGTTCTCGAAAAATGCCGTTCCACATGAGACGACGGATCAGCCGGACAGGCCGCTCGCTCCCGGAGCCTTGCCCAATGCGGGAGCATACGATCCAGGAATTGGCGGAGCGAAGACGCAAGCCATCGGCGCTCCGGAGGAGAGCTGGGGCAAGGTTATCGCGATCGATCCGGGAACCGGAACGATCAAATGGGAACACAAGGTCCTCACTCCTCCCTGGGGCGGGGTAATGGCGACCGCAGGCAACCTGGTTTTCGGGGGAACACTGGAAGGCATGATCTTCGCTTTGAACTCGACGACCGGTGAGCGGCTCTGGACATTCTCTTCCAACGGCCCGGTTTTCGCCTCGCCCATCAGCTTCCTTGCCAACGGGAAGCAGATGGTGTCCATTGCAGCGGGAGACGTGATTGCCACTTTCGGACTGGATTAAATAGTGGATGTCGGATCAGATCTTCCTTGGGCTGCCGCCTTGTTCGGCGCTTGCCTATTCCTCTCCTCGCTCGAAGGGGCTGACGCTTCGGCAGGGAAAAAGATCTTCGAGGGCAAAGGGGGATGCGGCACGTGCCACTCCGTCGCAGATCGCGGCCCTGCTTTGGGTCCTGATTTGGGTGATATCGGTATCAGGCGCTCCGCGAAATCTCTAAGACAGTCGCTGATCGACCCGGATGTTGAATTAGATGAGAAATATTACACCGCGGTCGTCGTCACCAAGACCGGGGACAGGATTCGCGGACTCACTCTGAACGAAGATGATCTTTCGATTCAAATTCGCGATGTTGATGGCAGTCTCAGATCTTTTCTGAAGGACGATCTAAAGAGTAGTTACCGCGAGCGGCGGTCGCTAATGCCCTCATATGCCAATCGCCTTTCGCGGACGGAAATTGACGATGTGGTGGCATATTTGCGCACACTGAGAGGCCCGCCAGTGCCCCCAGCCGCCAAGCGGACTCCGAATCACGCGTATTCCGATGTGGCATTTCTAGACCGGATCGGCCGCGACGCTGAAGAACGCCCTGATGCTCTGCTGAACGCTGTGGACATTTCTCGAGGCGCTTCCGTTGCCGAAATCGGCTGCGGCACTGGCTACTTCACATGGCGGCTAGCGGAAAGGGTTGGCGCGTCCGGCAAAGTCTTCGCCGTGGACGTGCAGCAAAAGATGTTGGGCCTGACAGCCGAGACGCTGAAGAAGCACAGGCTTTCGAATGTCCAGTTGGTGTTGGGCGGTGAAAGTGCCCCACATCTACCGGTCAACTCGCTCGATCTGATTCTGATCGCTTACGCCTATCACGAATTCTCAGAACCCGAAGCGATGATGGCTGCGGTCGATCGGGCTCTGAAGCCCGATGGCCGTCTGGTCATCATCGAATACGCGGAACAGCATCCATTCGGCCCGCAAGACAACGCGGAGAGAATGACGTTAAATCAAATCCGCGCGGAAATCGAACCGACTGGCTTC
>JBPYDQ010000712.1:0-5504 GCA_051986135.1 Terriglobales bacterium
GGTCGCCTATGATGAAAATAAATACCTAGCGGCACTGGCCAAGCGTGGCTCGCCACTGGGTAAGCTTCTCGTATTCGGCATGGCCAGCTTGTGAAATCCCTGTGGATGCTGAGTGAACAGCGTCGTCGGGAAATGCAAAAAACTCTTGACACACTTACTCAGACATCTGATTACAGCAATTGACTGATACCCCATGCAGTGCGAAGCTCGACGATCGCAACTTCCGCACGGCTACTGAAATTTCGAGTATTCGTCCCGGGCTTGCTTCAAGATTGGAATGTCTGGGTCAGCATCTTTCCACAAAGTCAGGAAGTCTTGATATGCCGCCTTCGCTTTGGCAGTATCGCCTTGGATTGCATATGCACGAGCGAGGCCGACGTGGGCCACCGCACCGATTTCGGCGTTCAAAACTACACTGCGATGATTGACGATCTTCTCAAATTCCCCTGCCGCCTCTTGTCCCCGCCGTGCACGCAAGTACGCTTCGCCTCGTAGGTAGGCGGGCATATATAAGTCGAACCAACCTGACTCGTAGGGTGTCGAGGGTTGGAAAAGTTCGAGGGCACGCTCGGCGCTCCCTCGCTTCAACTCAATGGCCCCGCGAATAAGAGGAATCCTCACCTTATACATGTAACCGTCCGGTGGACTCTTACTCTCAAGAATGTCCACCATCTTGGTTGCGGCTGCCGCTTCACTCGTTAGCATCAACGCAGTCGGTGGCTCGCCTCCCAGTTTCGCGGCTTCGGCTGCATACCTGCCAGCCTCCTCGGAATTGCCAACCAGCGCTTCGCGGAATGCGGCATCGGAGAGGAAGTCGGCAGCTACGGCAGAGTCTTTTTCTCGGAGCGCAATCTCCTTCATGTGTTCGGTAAGTTCCCGTGCTGTGCGGAAATGTCCGAAGTAGGCCGCGGTGTTGGACTCTTCCCTGAGCGCCATGATTTCGAATCCGGGTTCGCTGGAAAGTGCGGCAGTCATTTGCGCCATCTCGTGCGCATCGCCTCTAAGGAACGCCAGAAGATAAAAATTGTTCTGGACATGTCCAGTCGCCAGATGGCGAGCCTCTGCATCCTTGTAAACGCCTTCAGCATCTGCCAAGCGATTCAGGGCGATGTAGTCTTCCATTAGGCCTGCGTAAGGTAGAGCCTGTCCCGGGTCCAAATTCCTAGCCGTCGCAAACTCTTCCGCCGACCGGTCGTACCTCCCCAATACGCCATTTTCGAATCCCAGGATCCGGTGCGGTGCAACCTCCCGAGGATAGCTTTGCTCCCAGAGTTCGCAATTCTCCATGGCCTGCTGCAAGTCGAAACTAACCAATTGATGGTAGCCCGCTACAATGTCAAACCTCTCCCGCACACTTGCGCGGTTTCGTAGTTCATAAGCCTTGCGCACCGTTTCGAGCGACAGGCCAACTTTTCCGAGAACGTTATATGAGCGCCCGAGTTGCAGGTATGCCGCAGCGAAACCAGGGTCCAACTCGATTGCTTTTTGAAATAGTGGGATGGCGCCAGAGGGTTCGCCTTTGCCCCACTTGGACACGCCAAGACTATAGGCTTTCAAGGCCTCAAGGTCCGGCGTCGTAGCTTGTTCCAAGGGTGCGTCGAACTTCTGAACGGTGGC
Source organism: Terriglobales bacterium (assembly GCA_051986135.1). Lineage (GTDB taxonomy): Bacteria > Acidobacteriota > Terriglobia > Terriglobales > Acidobacteriaceae > Gp1-AA122. Next base: position 1,618 of record JBPYDQ010000712.1, read on the forward strand.
CAGTGATTCGCCGAGCTTCAGTCGCATATCCCGAGCGGCTGCGCCTAGAGCTTTTATTACATGTTCGCGACTGTCGATCTCGACTTGTTGATTGGCTAGTTCCTCACCGGTGTAGCAGTTAAAACCACTTAGACCGAGCACGTAATTTGTGCCCACGCGGGATATGGATCCTTTGACTACAGCGGTGCTGCTAGTGCGCAGACAAAGGTCGCGAGCCAACCCTGCCGTAAACGGCTCGCCCAAAGGGCGCATCATGAGCTTTAACTGCTCATCCACTTTCTGTTCCGAGAGTACGTTAAGGAAGGGTGACTGCTCCAATTGGACGCGAAGGCCTTGAGTTAAGGTGTCATCAAATACGGGCTCACCGGTACTGTTCACGAAATCTGCTAGAACGACGGTGTCCTTTTCGATGAGACCGTGTGGACTGCGGGAATATCGATACCACCCAAGCACTAATCCCAGACCCAGAAGCATCGAGCCGCCGACAGCCCCCCAGTAGATCCGCGTACGTCTGGGCTTCTCATCAGTCGCCAAGTGGACCCGTCCCTGTGGAACTGAAGAGGATTCCGGGCCGCTTTCTGTCCTCCATTCCGCCTCGGTCATCCAGCGGTACCCGCGACGAGGAAGGGTTTCGATGAACTGTGGATTCTCCGCGGAATCACCCAGAACCTGTCGAAGCCGGTTCACGGCGGCGGCAATGCTGTGTTCAAACTCGACGACGGTGCCGTCAGGCCAGAGACGCTGCTGTATTTCGGCTCGGCTGATCACCTTGCCGGAGCGCTCCAGCAACATCTTCATGATTGCGAAGGATTGCTCCGGCAAACGGACCGTCGGAGCCGCTGTGTGGCGTAACTCTCCAGTTTGAAGATCAAGTTCGAAGTTCTGGAATCGAACGGAAAGATAGGACTCTTTAACTTCGGCCATTAAGCCCCCGCGGTGGACAGAGTCTACCATCCGATCTTCACTTGGAAAGAAGCTTTTCTGTTCCCAGATTGACTCGAACTAGTCGATTTCCCACCCACCTCTTGGGTTTGTAACCTGTTGAATGTACGTCGGATACGCTTCGTGACGTGATGGTGACCCAATTATGACACCGCCTGCATGGAGGCACTTTTCACTCCGGGCCATTCTCGCCCTCGCAACGCGATTTCCCGGAGGTGAGGGCGATGAAACGGCAATTCTTGAGTGGCTTGACGGTGAGTTTGATGTTGGTGGCGGCTGCGTATTGCGCCCCAAACAGAGTACAGAAGGGGCAAGCCCTGAATGAAGGGCAAATCACGATTCGCGTTCTCGATTATTCTCAGTCGAATCCCTCGGTTCGGCAGCACGCCGAACAGGTAGCCGGGGACATATTGCAAAAGGCAGGCGTGGTGGCTCGATGGATCGATTGCCCCGTCGGCTCATCCGGCACTGGAGCCTGTTCGAGCCCCCTTTCGACCCTGGATCTTGTGGTCAATCTGCTTCCACAGTCCATGTCCGACCGTGCGCGCTTCGCCGGAGGGGTGCTCGGTTCCGCGATCGAAGGCACTGGCGACAATTTTGGATTTATCGCATCGATTTTCTACGATCTCGCCAAGGAACGCGCCGCAGAACACCAGGTGGATTTTGGCGAATTGCTAGGAGATGCCGTCGCTCACGAGCTTGGGCACTTGCTGCTGGGGACCAATTCCCACTCCGGCAGGAGCCTGATGAGCGCGTTTTGGTCGGGGAACCAGTTCCGCCTGGCCGCTCAGGGTGGTCTCGAGTTCTCGAGCGCCGAAGTGAAGCGCATTGAGGCGTCAATGAACGCGCGTACGCTCGCGGAAGTGACCCGGCGCGCACAAGCTCCAGCTATGGCTAACTCGTCAGAATGAAAGTTTCAATGCCAGCTGGATCGTCCGTGGGTCATAGGCCGAGGTGATGGCGCCGAAGTCGCTGGCGCCGAACTGTGTGCTGATGCCGCCATTCAGCGTGTCGCCCACCCATTGGGGGTGGTTCCAGATGTTGAAGAATTCCGCGCGGAATTGAAGATTAGTGCCTCGCTCTTCATCGAGAAGGAAGTTCTTGAATAGAGAAATGTTCCAGTTCTCGCGACCCGGGGCGCGCACACCATTATGGGGTTCGTTGCCCCAGGTTCCAGGGGCTGGCAATGAAAAGACAGAGGTATCGAACCATTTTCCGACTGTGTGTGGATCAGACATCCTGCCCTTGATGTTTGGACGATTGGCAACATTGGGAACAATATTCGCAACGTTAGGGGCAGCCAATCCGATGTCGAGAGGAGCTCCGGATATTGCCGTAACGATCCCTGACAGCTCCCAGCCACCGAGAGTCATCTTTAGCGGCCGGTTTTGGCTGTTCTCAAGGAGTGGAATCCGGTACACAAAGTTCGTGAAAAAGTTGTTTCTGATATCGAACGCGGAGGGTCCGAAATCGTATTTCCATCCCTGATAAGGATCGGAGATATTGTAGAGATCTCCTTGGCTTGCGGTTATTCCGTCGAAGGAATCGTTTGTGTGCGAATAGGTGTATCCAACCTGGAAATTCAGATCATTCTTGAAAGCTGTGCCGCGGAGCGAAATCTGGACGGAATTGTAGTCTCCGTTTGCCTCGTCCTGTGACATGAGCACGCTGTTGTACCCGACGTAGGGGACGCTCGAATTGTACGTCTGGGCGAGCGCGCTGTTGGTCACGAATCCCGGCAAGAGGGCTTGCGGCGGCAAGTCGGTCTCAGCGTAAAAATTCTGATGCCGGTTCTGAGTGCCGACATAGGCAACTGAGAGTACGGTTTTTCCGAGGGCCTGTTGCATGCCCAAACTAAATTGGCTGCTTCTGGGGGCCGCGTAGTGACTTTGCTCCATGCCGACCAGATTGCTGACCGGGATCGATGGCTGAATGGTAGAGCCTGTTGGAATGCTTGTGCTGGGGTTCGACAGAGACACCAGGTGGAAGTTGAGTCCTGCCGAGAAAGGTGCATTGGCTGCCATGTTGTATGCATCATTTCCTTGAAGTCGCTCGTACATGATGCCGTACCCTCCTCGGAGCACCGTCTTGCCGGAAGGGGTCAAGCTGTAGGCGAAACCAACGCGAGGTCCGAAGTTTCGCCACGCGCCGTTCACGCACCCGCCGGGGAGCCCGTGCGTGCCGCAAATGCCAACCCCGTTCAAATAGAGAGGTGTGTTTGCCAAAATCGGGTTTGGGCCGATCCCCAATCCCGGACTGGTAGGCAGGATCGTCTGGTAGCTGCCGCTGAGTTGGGCAGCATTTGCGGGATCATATAAATCCGGATAGAAGTTGGACATCTGTTTGTTCGCTTCATAGGTGTGCGGAATACCGTCCCAGCGAAGCCCCAGGTTCAAGGTAAGCCGGCTCGTCGTGCGCCAGTTGTCCTCGAAATACACGGCTGAAGAAACGCTGTTCCAATGTCCAGTGCCTTTAATGGCAGCCTCGGTGTAACTGGTCGTGTAGCCGAGCAGGTAATCGGCAAAATCGCTGCCTGTATAAAGACCGGTAAAAACAAAGCTGCCCTGGGTGGGTTGAAACCAGTCTTGAACCTTCTTGAAAAACATCCAGCTGCCTCCCATGCGGAGCTGGTGTCGTCCCCTCGTCCAAGAAACGTCATCCCGAACCTGGTAGCTTCTTGCGAAGTTATTCCAAGGAGTCACTCCCGACGAGTATCGTGCTCCCGTGCTACCGACCAATAGGATGGAGGGAATCCGGTTTTGAGCATTGGGCCCGTCAAAGTAGCGATTAAAGACGAAATCCGATGGCGCCGTGACCAGACCGACGGGAAGAAGCGAGACGCGATTTCCGTTGTAGTTGAACGACGCTTCATTGACCAGTGTTGGACTTATGACATCGGTGCTGTGGACCACGGCTGCATAGGAAGGATTAGGAAAAACTGTGCC
>JBPYDQ010000713.1:0-10200 GCA_051986135.1 Terriglobales bacterium
GCTTGAGAAGTTCGCGCACATTTCCACCATGCAAGGGAAAAATGCGATTCCGCTGAACGAGTTGCACGCCGGCGATATCGGCGCGGTCGCAAAACTCAAAGACACGCTGACCGGAGACACACTGGGCGACAAAGCTGCACCCATTCAATATCCGCGTGTGAAGCTTCCCGAGCCAGCGATCACATTCGCCATTGAACCGAAGTCGCGCGCCGATGAAGACAAACTTGGTCCCGGCCTGCACAAGCTCATGGAAGAAGACGCCATGCTGCGTTTCTTCCGCGATGCGCAAACCAAGGAATTCCTGATTGCGGGCACCGGGCAGCAGCACATCGAAGTGGTTGTTTCCAAGATGAAGAAGCGGTACCACACGGAAGTGAACTTGAAAGCGCCCAAGGTTCCCTACAGGGAAACCATTCGCGGCAAGGCTGACGTGCAGGGCCGCCACAAGAAACAGACCGGCGGGCACGGACAATTTGGCGATTGCAAGATTAAGATGGAACCGCTGCCCCGGGGAGCCGAATTCGAGTTCGTGAACGATATCTTTGGTGGCGCGATTCCGAAAAACTTCATTCCCGCCGTAGAGAAGGGCATCAAGGATGCTGCCGCGCGCGGATACCTAGCCGGCTATCCGGTGGTCGATTTCAAAGTCGTGCTCTACGACGGCTCTTATCACGATGTCGACTCGAACGATCTCTCCTTCCAGATGGCTGGCCGAATCGCTTTCAAGAAAGCCATGGAGCAGGCCAAGCCTACGCTGTTGGAGCCGATCATGGCCGTCGAGATTAACGTGCCTGACGAGTTTGCCGGTTCCATCATGGGCGATTTAAACGGGCGCCGCGGGCGCATCCAGGGCATGGATAACCGCGGCGGCAACACGATCGTGAAGGCTGAAGTCCCCATGTCAGAGATGCTGACCTATGGCGTCGATCTGACTTCCATGACACAGGGGCGGGGCAGCTTCAACATGGAAATGCATCATTACGACATTGTCCCGCAAGCTCTGCAGGAGAAGATCATTACGAAAGCGAAACAGGATCGTGGGGAGCAAGCGGAGGAAGAAGAGTAAAGTTTGACGGTTCTAAAACGTCCTGGCGGAGCAACATGGCTACCGCGGTATGCGGCTGAAAAACCGAGGTTGACATCGAAGCTGGCAAGCTAGCTTGCCTCACCCTGGCGGCCATGGGGATGCCGGCGGCGGGCTGGGCGCAGGATCGAGATTGTGTAAGTCCAAGGATGATATGGTCGCGCTATTGAGCAAAGGCCAAGATTCGGGAAAGACGCCGCACAAGAAAGCGCTCACTGAACCAACCGACGATCATGACCAAGGCTGAGGCGCACTGTAAGGGAGCCTCACGCAAGAAGATAAAATCAATTTTTCAAGCCTGAATTATGTTGTGGGTGCTGATGAATGGCAGCCAGGTGGCGGCGGACGGCTTCGGTCCACGAGGGCCCTGCGGGTGGCCGCGAAACGGACATAGCCGAGCCCCGCCAGGCGGCATCGAACCGCGTACTCTCGAAACTATCTGTTTTCGCGCTGGCCTTTCTCTATCTTCGCCCACGTATCCTTCAAGGCGACCGTGCGGTTAAATACCGGTTTGCCCGGAGTCGAATCCTGGTCCACGCAGAAGTACCCGATGCGCTCGAACTGGTAGTGTTCTTCGAGGGCGGGGGTCGCCAAAGAGGGCTCAACCTTGGCGCCGCCTACGACCTCCATGGAATCGGGATTCAGGTTCGAGGTGAAGTCCTGGCCCGCTTCGACCTCGTTAGGATCCGGCTTGCTGAAAAGCCTGTCGTATAGACGCACCTCGGCGTCCACGGCATGGGCAGCCGAGACCCAGTGGATGGTGGATTTCACCCTGCGGCCGTCGGGGGCGTTGCCGCCTCGGGTTGCCGGATCGTACCTGCAGTGCACCTCGGCCACTTCGCCTTCGTCGTTCCTCGTCAGGCCGGTGCAGGTCACGAAATAGCCGTAGCGCAAACGAACCTCGCGGCCGGGGGATAGGCGGTAATACTGCTTGGGCGGGTTTTCGCGGAAGTCATCTTGCTCGATATAGAGCACGCGCGAGAAAGGTACTTTGCGGATTCCGGCGTTGGGATCTTCCGGATTGTTGACCGCGTCCATCTCTTCCACGCGATTTTCCGGATAGTTGTCGATGACCAGTTTCAGCGGACGCAGAACAGCCATTACGCGCAAAGCGCGCTTATTCAAATCTTCGCGGACGAAATGCTCGAGCATCTCCAGCTCGATCGTGCCGTTCGTCTTGGTCACACCGATGGAGGAGCAAAAGTTGCGCAGCGCCTCGGGCGTGAAACCGCGGCGGCGGATGCCAACCAAGGTAGGCATACGCGGATCGTCCCATCCGCGCACCAGACCTTCATCGACCAACTGCAGCAACTTGCGCTTGCTCAACAGTGTGTAGGTAAGATTCAGGCGGTCGAACTCGATTTGTTGCGAAGGAAAAATGCCCAGCTGCTCGATGAACCAGTTGTAAAGCGGGCGATGATCCTCGAATTCGAGCGTGCACATCGAATGGGTGACGCGCTCGATTGCGTCCGACTGCCCGTGCGCGTAGTCGTACATGGGATAAATGCACCACTTGTTTCCGGTGCGGTGATGCTCGGCATGCAGGATGCGGTACATCACCGGATCGCGCATATTCAGGTTGGGAGAAGCCATGTCGATCTTCGCCCGTAAGGTGCGCGAGCCGTCAGGGAACTGGCCGGCGCGCATCTGTTCGAACAAGTCCAGGTTTTCTTCGATGGAGCGGTTGCGGTAGGGGCTTTCCCTGCCCGGCTTGGTCAACGTCCCGCGATATTCACGGATCTGATCGGCGGAAAGATCATCCACGTAGGCCTTGCCCGCTTTGATGAGTTCGACCGCCCAGGCATAGAGCTGATCGAAATAGTCCGAGGCGTAGTAGAGGCCATCCCAGTGATAGCCCAGCCACTTGACGCTCTCCTCGATAGATTCGACGTACTCAGATTCTTCCTTCGTGGGGTTGGTATCGTCGAAGCGCAGATTGGTGTGGCCGCCGAACTCGTCAGCCAAGCCGAAATCCAGGTAAATGGCCTTGGCATGTCCGATGTGCAGATAGCCATTCGGTTCCGGCGGAAAGCGTGTTTGGACGCGGCCCTCGTACTTGTTGCTGGCCATATCGCGCCGGATGATGTCGCGAATGAAATTCGAAGCGCTCGCGGGCCTGCTGGTTTCCGCTTGAGGATTGGCATTCATAAGTTAAATTTCATTTTACACAGCGGAGACGCGACCAAGCCGGCCTCTATAGGGTCCGGCTGTGGGTAACTGGGATTGTCATCCCGAGCGCAGCGCGGGACCGGGGTTCAGGTCCAGCACCGCCACAATGCCGAGGAACGCCGGGCTCCAACAACTCTCCGCTTCGCGGACCAGGATTCTTACGCCGTGGACCTGGTCAGGGACAGGCCTGTAATTTCCGGACCGCATCGTGAATACGCTCGAGAGTCACTTGATTTCCCAGCACCTCGAGCGTCTCAAACAGTGGGGGAGCATTCTTGCGGCCACAAACGGCAACGCGAATCGGCTGAAACATCTGCCCGGCCTTCACTCCAAGTTCCTGGGCGGCCGAGCGCAGAGCCCGGTCCAGGAGATCATGCTTGAACTCGGTGGTCGCGAGCACCGCGCTGGCTTTCTCTAAGACGCGCACGGCCATGGCCGCGTCTCCTTTTTGCGGAACCAACTCGGCGGGGTCGTAGGGAGGCAGCTGTCGGAGAAAAAAGAAGTCCGCCACAGTCGGCACATCTCCGAGCAGCTTGATGCGTTCACGGATCAGAGGCGTGACCTCGAGCATTTTACGAGGCTCGACCTGGAACTTCTCGCGTACGAAGGGAAGTAAACGCTGACTTAAATCGTCGATGGCTAGAGAACGAATCTGTTCCGCATTCAACCACACGGCTTTAGGATCAAACGTCTCTTCCCAACTGGCGGCCGGCTCTTTGAAGTTGACTACGGCATTGGCGCGATGGATGCCAGCAAGCGAGAAAGCTTCAACCAGCTCCTCGCGTGACATTTTTTCTCGGTTATCCTTCGGCGACCATCCCAAGAGGCACAAGAAGTTGATGAATGCCTCGGGAAGGAAGCCGGCGTCGCGGTAGGTGGTCACGCTAACTACTGGCCCATGGCGGCGTTTCGACAACTTGCTCCCATCGGGTGCAACCAGTAAGGGTAGATGGGCGAACTCGGGCGCTTTGTACCCAGCCGCCTCGAAAATGAGAAGGTGCTTGAAGGTATTGCTGAGGTGATCCTGGCCGCGGATGATGTGGTCGATGCCAAGGTCGGCATCATCGGCGCAAGAGGCCAAGTGGTACGTCGGCAGGCCATCGCTACGGAGGAGGGCAAAGTCCTCGATATCGGCGGTTGATTTCGCCTGCTCGCCATACACCGCGTCGAGGAAGTGAACTTTTTGCTCGGGGTCGCGGGGAACGCGAAAACGGAGAGCAAAGGGCTCTTTCGCGGCCGCGCGGCGATCACTTTCCTCACCTGACAGATCGCGCATGCCAGGGTTGAAGAGCCACGTGCCCGGCGCTCCGGATTTCTCGGCCTCGCCGGGCCGGGCCGGGGTGAAATCGCGGTACGCCAGCCCGCGCTCGAAGATCGTCCAGGCCATTTTCTGATGCAGAGCCAGGCGGTCCGATTGTCGGTACTCCTCGTCCCATCCGAGTCCCAGCCAGCCTAAACCATCGAAAATTGAACTGACCGAAGCCTCGGTATTGCGCTCGACGTCGGTATCATCGAGACGGAGAATCATGGTCCCGCCATTGCTGCGGGCGTAAAGCCAATTGAAGATAAAGGTCCGGGCGCTGCCGACGTGCAGGAAGCCGGTAGGAGAAGGGGCAAAGCGCACGCGCGGACTAGGGCCGTGAACCGGGGCTCGATCGGCTTCGGATTCGGTCATCGAGGTAACCAAATTCCGATGTTACGGTCCGGTGAAAACTCGCGTCAAGACGCTCGGGGGAGCATGGTCCTTGGCAAATGGTTGATGAGCAAACGGAAAAAGCGGTCGGCTGAATTGAACCTTTGCCACGAAACAGTGTTGTTTTGCGTGCCCTGGTGTGAAAACATGGAAAGCTGGAAAAATCGATCCTAAATATCTGGAGGCCGGGGTAAGCTGATTCTTCCATTTATGAGTGCGGCCAGCGTCGCTATCCCCGGAATTCTTGCCTTAATTCCGGGAATCGTTGCGCTGCTGGTATTTTTGCTGTTCACCTACCTTTACGAGCAGAGCCGGCAGCAGTATTTCCGTGCCTGGCAGGTCGGTTGGGGGGCCTACTGCCTGCACTACGCTCTGGATTTCTATCGCGGCTACTCGAGCCCAGTGTTTCTACTCGGCTCTTTGCTGCTGGTGGCCATGGCCCTAAGCATCTTCGTTTCCACTCGCCTGATGCGCGAACGCTTCCGCGTCAAGTGGTACGACATAGCGCTGGGCGTGATCGGCACCATTTTGGCGATATGGAACCTGCGCGCCCATTATGTCGATGGACGATTTCGTCCCGGCGGCGGTGTGCCTCTCCATCTGACACTCGAACTTGGACTGGCGCTGGTCCTCGGCTATTCGTCGTTTCGCTTTTACTACTATGCCCACCAGAAGGGCTCGTTGGCATTCAACCTGCTCGCCATTTCGCTCGCCTTGTGGGCGGTGTTGATGGGAGCTGGGCAGTTTCGTAATTCGCTTTTCGACATTTTTGGCGGACACCTGCTGGGTCCTATCCCGCAAATGCTGCTCGGCATTGCCATGGTGATGGTGTTGTTCGAGAATGAGCGCAATGCGGTGCAGGAAAATGCGCTGGCGTTCTCGACCTTGGGGGTGGACCCGAGACGCGTGCACGATGTCAGGGAGCTGGTTCCCAGCATGGCCAGCATTCTGGAGCGCCTGGTGGCGCCGCTGCCCAGGCGTCGAGCCATCCTCTATATCTCGCAACAGTGGCGCGCCGTTCTACCCTCGGTCGAGCGCGGTTTCTCTCCCGAGTTGCTGGATAAGCTCGAAAATCAGAGCGCCGGAGAATTCATCTCGGATCTGGCCTACCGTCGCGGTGGCTTTTTTGCTTTCCGCCATAGGTCAGAGCTGGCAGAGCCCCTGCCGGCATTCGCCGGAGAGCGATTCGAGCAGTTCAAGAAGCTGCTCGCCGAGGAAGACATCCGCCACCTGACCGCCGTGAGCTTGCAAACCCGCGAGCACAATTTCGGAGTCATCTTGTTTCCCCATGCCGAACGGCGAATGTTCGGCTCCTCAAACCTACGTTTGTTGATTGGACTGGCGCTGCAGATCGGGCTGACCCTGGAGAACTACGTCGTGATGCATGATGCGCAGCGGCGTACCAAGGAGTACGAGCTGCTGACGGAAATTGGGCAGGCAATCAGCTCGCGCCTCGATCAGGACGAGATCCTGCGAGCGGTCCAGAAGGAACTGGGGCAAATTTTCGATACCAGCGAATTCTATATCGCCTTTCAGCAAGGTGACGAGATTCAATTCGAACTGGAAGTCGAAGGTGGTGAGATCAAGCCCAAGCGCTCACGCAAGCTGGGGAACGGGTTGACCGAGTACATCATCCGTACCGGCCAACCGCTCCTTATCCGTTCTGATCTGGAAAAAACCCGGGAACGGCTGGGCGTCAGCTACGTGCCCCGCAACTCAGCCAAGTGCTTCTGTGGCGTGCCCATTCTTCTCGGCGGCAAGTCAGCCGGGGTGATGGCGACCCGCAGCCTGGAGAGGGAATTCGTCTTTGAGCAGCGCGATTTAGACGTGTTGCAAACCGCCGCCGGCCAGGTTTCCGTGGCGGTAGAAAATGCCCGCCTGTTCGCGGAGGAGCAGCGGCGGTCAAGGCAGTTCGCTTTCCTGAACAACATCTCGAAAACCGCCATTTCCAGCGAAGATGCGGAACAGATGCTGGCGGAAATCGTCTCCGAGATTCAGAAGAATTTCCGCTTCGATCACATCGGCATCGGCATTTTGGACTACGTCACCAAGGAAATTGAGATCAAGGCGGAAGCCGGAGTGACCCAGCAGGCGGTGGGAAAGCGGATTCCGTTAGGGGTAGGGATTCTCGGGCGAGTGGCGCGCACCAGCGAAACCGCGCTGGTGCAGAACGCCGGAGAAGGGCACCTGCTGGGGGTGCTGCCCCAGGCACGCGCCGTTCTGTGCATTCCGATTACGTATAGCGAGACTCTGCTGGGCGTTCTCAATGTGGAGAGCCATCGCGAAAACGCATTTGCCCCGCAAGACGTTCTGATCCTCAACACCCTGGCGGACCTGCTGGCCACCGCCTTGCACAACTCCTTCGTATTCCAGAAGCTGCAACAGCAGTCGATCACCGATGGCTTGACCGGCATCAAGACGCGGCGTTTCTTCTGGGAAGCCCTGACGTCGGAGTGGAAGCGCGCCTCGCGCTCCGGGCGTCCGTTCTCGGTGGTGCTGATCGACCTCGACAAATTCAAGCAGGTCAACGACAGCCAGGGGCATCTGGAAGGAGACCTGGTATTGGCGCGCGTGGGGCGACTGCTGGAGCAGAAATGCCGGCAGTCGAACGTGGTGGCACGCTATGGCGGAGACGAGTTCATCATTCTCATGCCGGAAACCGGAATCGAGCAGGCGCAGATCCTGGCCGAGCGGCTGCGGTTATGGGTGGCCACCGATCCCATGCTGGCCGAGCACAAAATTACCGGCAGCTTCGGCGTGGCCAGCTTCCCCGTGCATGGCTTCTCCGTCGAAGACATCATCCGGGTGGCGGATGCGGGCATGTACGTCTCCAAGCGGGAGAGCGGGAATCGCGTTTCTACCGCGGAAGATTACGACGACGGCGAGAGCGCAGCCGTACAGCGCCAGCTCATCTCGGGCTATATCGAGGGATTCCTGCAGCGCGAACATACCGGGCCCGAGCACCTCGAGGAGTTGATCACCAGCCTGCAGAAGTTTGCCGGCGGTGAAAACAGCAACATACAAGTTCTGCGGGAAGCGATCGAAGCGCTCAGCCGGGCGGCCGAGAGCCGGGAGGTTCAGTCCGCCGGTCATGGCGATCTGGTGGCGCGCTATACCGATATCGTTGGCCGCGCCCTGGGGATGCCGCCGGAAGAATTGACTGACCTGGTCTATGCCGCGCGCGTGCACGATGTGGGCAAGCTGTTTGTACCGGAAAGAATTCTGAACAAGCCCGGTCCGCTCACCGACGAGGAGTTTTACCTGACCAAAATCCACGCTCGCATGGGCGCTGAAATTGTAGGAACGATTCCGGGAAGTGAGCGCATGCGGAAGGCGGTCGAGCACCATCACGAGTCGCTCGACGGATCGGGGTATCCCGGAGGATGGCGCGGTGAGCAAATTCCACTTTGGGCGCGCATTCTCAGGCTGGCGGATGCATACGTGAATATGACGACGGATCGCACCTTCGCCTCGGCTAAGTCGAGCGATCAGGCACTGGCGGAATTGGAGCGCCTGAGCGGCATTCACTATGACGGCATGCTGGTGCGGCTGCTCATTCGGCAATTGAAGACGGAAAAGGCCGCCAGGTAGTCCCCGATTTCGCGCTCCCGGCGCGCATCGGCGTTGCCAGGGCGGGGGCGTGGCCTAGTCCACTTGAAACCAGGTAGGGGAAACTGCAAACTATCTTCCATGAGCGTAAGTCTCTCGTTGTCTAATCGAGTTGCCCTCGTGACTGGCGGGTCGCGGGGCATTGGGGCAGCAACGGTTCGCATGTTCTCGGCGGCTGGGGCAAAGGTTGTGTTCAACTATCAGAAAGCCGAAGCCGCTTCCAGACAGCTGGTGACCGAGTGCGGGGAAGAAGATTGCACGGCGATTCGCTGTGATCTCGCGGGCACCGAAACCGCGAAACCGTTGGTGGATGCGACGGTCGAACGCTATGGGCGGCTCGATATTCTGGTGGCCAATCACGGGATTTGGCCGCCCGAGGATACGCCCATCGAACGAATGGCAAACGAGCAGTGGCGGCGAACCATGGCGGTGAATCTGGACGCCGTATTTGCTCTGGTTAAGCACTCGGTGGCGCAGATGAAGAGACAGGCGCGAAACGGGGCCGCCACCGGGCACGTGGTTTTGATCAGCTCTACCTCGGGGCAGAGAGGCGAGGCTTTCCATTGCGACTATTCCGCCACGAAAGGCGCTCTCATCAGCATGACCAAGAGCCTTTCGAGCGAACTGATCCGCGAGGGCATCTATGTGAACTGCGTGGCGCCAGGATGGGTAGATACGGACATGTCCGGCCCCGCGCTGGAGGATCCTAAGACTCGGGATCGGATCTTGGCGACGATTCCCCTGGGACGGGTGGGGTGTGCGGAGGAGATCGCGGGTCCCATTCTGTTTCTTTGTAGCGGGCTCGCGGGGTTCATCAGCGGAGAAGTCTTCAATGTGAATGGCGGTGCAGTGTTGGCGGGGTGAATAGTCACGCGCTGAGGCAGCGGAAACTCGACTCGTCCGCGTCTAATTTGGGTTGGCTCTCATGACCGGTCTGATCATTGCTTTTTTGCTCTCGACACTCGCCTGGGGGCAGGGGGTTACGCCTGAGGCGACTGGCGCGCCTCCGACTGCTCAGACGGAACAACAGAATGTTGCTAGCGATCAGGAGAATGCCCGTAAAGCCCGCGAGCTGATCGACCAGGCCATTCAGGCACTGGGCGGGCAGGCGTTCCTCAACTTCCAGGACATGAGCCAGCAGGGGCGAACCTACAGTTTCTATCATGGACAGCCCAACAGTGCGGGAGTCTTGTTCTGGCGGTTTTACAAATTTCCAGACAAGGAACGGATCGAGCTCACCAAGCAGCGCGATGTATCCTATGTCATCCATGGTGATAAGGGATACGAAATCACTTACAAGGGAACCGCGTCGCAGGATCCGAAGGTTCTCGCCGATTCCCTGCGGCGACGGTCGCATTCGCTCGAATGGGTCTTGCGCAAGTGGCTCCATGAACCCAACGTCGCATTGTTTTATGACGGCCGTGCCATAGCCGCTGAAAAACCTGCCGACCAGGTGACGATCATGCATCAGGACGACTCGGTCACCATCTACTTGGACGCGAACAACCATCTGCCCTTGAAAAAGAGCTATTCTTGGCGAGATCCCGACGACAAGCTGCGTAACACGGAAGAAGAGGTCTACGACAATTACCGCCCGGTGGGGGCTATTCAGACACCGTTCAGCATTACACGCTTTCTGAATGGA
>JBPYDQ010000714.1:0-4936 GCA_051986135.1 Terriglobales bacterium
ACCCTCCTTCGAACTAGGCCCATAAAACTGCACGTGATTAAACGCATTAAAGAAGCTCGCCTGGAACTGCACGTATTTACTCTCAGTGAATTTGAAATTCTTGAGTAGGGAAATATCCCAATTGTTAATTCCGGGGCCGCGCAGGGTGTTGCGGCCCATGTCGCCATGGGTAAACAGGGGCACGCCTCCCTGAACCAGACTGGTGGGGAAGCTCGGCAAGGCCTGACCGACTGGAGGTCCGACTGAACAGACAAGATTCGTGGGATCGAACCAGAAAGGTCCCGTTTCCGTGCCGCTCAGGCAGCTCCCGTGTATGCCGTCGGGACTAGGACTGAAAGTACGTATGGTGCGCGGATCGCTAAAAATTTGAACTGGCCCAATCACGTCCGGGCGATCCAGGTAGTTATTGAGCATGCTCGAATTGTCATTCTGAAGGATGGAAAATGGGTTTCCCGACTGGAAGCTAGCGATGGTAGATACCGACCACCCACCCGCTATTTTGCCCATCCATGAAGTGCTGTTGTTACCCCATGGGAGTTGCCAAATGGGACTGATGACGAGGCGGTTTCGTGCGTCGAAGTCAGCTAATCCACGGTCGACGGCGGGATTGGTGGGATCGGTATACGTCGAAGACCGCGCCCGGAATCCTGAACTCATATCGATGGTCTTCGAGAGCGTGTAAGCGACACGGAACTGCAGCCCGTGACTGGCTTGCCTATCCACGGTGAGCTGGAATTGGTTGCTGGAAGAATTCGCGTTGCTTAGATTCGTGTAGATCTGGGTGGCGCCGGTAGGGCTACCGAGGAAAGCCGGACTCCCGCCAGTGCAGGCGGCCAGCGGTCGCGCGCAGTCCACGTTAATGTTAAAGACGGGATCCAACTGGTTGGCGATATCGTAGTTGTACTGCGCCAGCAGACCGTTGGGCCCATAGAGGCTCGCAAAATTTGTTTCGTCCGTGCCGATGGCTTTTCGGCTTGCATTGCCAACGTAAACGGCTTCCACCATGGTCGTTCGGTTCAGTTGGTATTGAAAGCCATAGTTGTAGTTGTACGCATAGGGGGTACGAAAATGCGGATATGCTACATACGCAAAGGGAACGGCCGGACTGAAGAAAGTCCCAATCTTTCCCTGGATAGCAAAAGGATATGGATCGGGATAACCAAACGGCGTAAAGGGATCGGCGACGAAGGAGTTATTGACGGAAGGAACCGCGCCCACATAACTGGGATAATTGTTAGCCACGTATCCGAAGGGAGGCTGTCCCCCAAACTGCAGGTTCAACGCGCCGTCTTCGAGGTCATAGAACACTCCGAAACCGCCGCGCATCACGAGCTTGGCATTTCCCAGCATATCCCACGAAAAACCGAAGCGCGGGGCAAAATTGTTCTTATCGGGAGAAACCAAGGCGCGATTGGGGGTCCCAGGATCGCCGGGGTAGAGCAAACCAGGCGGCGCGCCCGGAAAAACTTTGGATTGCTGGCCCGGATACCAGCCGATGATCTCGTTATGCGGATCATATTGCGGAGAGTTGTATTCATAGCGCAGACCGTAATCCAGGGTCAGACTCTTCGTGATCTTCCATGCATCCTGACCGAAGAAATAAAGCGAACGCGTGCGCAGGGCGTAACGCGCGGTTGAGAACTGATAGTAATTGTCGAAAAACCCGCCCACAAAATCGGCAAGGTTGTTGCCCGTGAAGGAACCGAAATCGCCAAAGAAGAAGCTCCCATTGTTGTAAAAGTCGTAATTGAAGTTATTTTCGACCCAGCGCAGATCGGCCCCGAATTTCAGAGCATGCCGGCCACGGGTCCAAGAGAAGGTGTCCTGGTACTGGAAGGTGCTGTCGTGGATTGTAGTAGGACCCTGCGGCGACGGGCCCAGGCTGAAGGCGCCATTCACGGACATCAGCGGCGGTGCTGCACCCGCAGGATCGTCCGGATGTACGGTGGTGAAACCTAGCGCCGAAGGCGGGGTCTTGTCGGTCGGATCAGCCTGGAACGATGCGCTACGGTTCGCCGCAAAGCGGAGTTCGTTCAGCATAGTGGGGGAAATGGTCCGTGTCCAGCTTATCGATCCCTCCTGCCAGCGCTGCGCGTTAGTGAAGCCGGACCCTAGGGGCACGTCGCCACCAGTGGAAGCACCGTGCAGGATCTCGAACGGAAATACCTGCGGTTGGTCGTCGAAGATGTAGAAGGCGGACAAGATGTCCTTGCTCGAAAGGTTGTGATCGAAGCGGAAGACAAACTGATCATCTCGCAGAGCAGCAGTAGGTGCCGAAATGAACTGATTGCCTGGACGGTTGGGCAGAGGTACGTATTTGGCGATGTAGTTGGCGATGACAGGATCGACCGGCACTTGGTTGTTTAGGTAGGGATTTCCCGTTGCCGGGTCTACCAACTGCGTGCTGGGTAATAGCTCGCTAAAATCACCCTGCCGCTCTGCCGGACTCAACGTCTCGAACGGTGGCGCAACTTGTCCTTCTCGCCGCCGAGCTCCCTGGTAGGACGTGAAAAAGAATGATTTGTTCTTTTTGAGTGGGAGACCAATCGTTCCGCCGAAGAGATTTCTTTTGTAATTGGGAACGCTTTGCGTGAACCAGTCGGAAGCGTCCAGAGCAGGGTTACGCAGGAACTCAAACAGGCTTCCGTGCACACTATTTGTTCCCGATTTAACGACTTGGTTGACTACGCCCCCGGAAGTGCGTCCGTATTCTGCTTCGTAATTGTTGGTAAGAACTTTAAATTCCGAAACCGCGTCAGGGTTAGGGTTGACGATCATATTGTTGCCGAGAAAGTCGTTATTGTCGGCACCATCAATCAGAAACGTCATTGATTCGGAGCGCTGGCCAGCGACAGCAAAGGGATTGCCTGACCCATCCTCCGCCTCCGGTGCGACGATTCCCGCCTGCAGAAGACCCAATTGCATAGTGTCGCGTTCGACGAGCGGCAGATCTAGGATGCGCTGAGTGGTCTCCACCTTTCCTATCGTGGCGCTGACCGTGTCCACCTGGGCGACGTTACCCTGCACTTCCACCGTCTCGGTTGCGGAGCCAACTCTGAGCGAAACGTTCTGACGAGCGTTCTCGTTGATCTGCAGAGTGATTCCAGACTGTATGTACTTCGCAAATCCGGGTTGCTCTACGCTGAGTTCATACGTGCCGATTGACATGGACGAGAAGAGGTACTCGCCATCCTTGTTTGTCCGGACGGTCCGGGAAAGATTCGTGCTGAGGTTCTTAAGCGTGACCTTCGCACCCGCTACCAGCGCGCCGGACGGATCGCTAACAGCCCCATTTACTGAAGCTGTGGCCTGCTGGGAGAAAGCTCTTTTTCCGTTCATTGCAACAAACACCGTTATCAGGCAAAGGGCAATCAAAAAGCGATCGCGTGGAGAATAAACGGTCTTCATAGATAACCTCGCTAAGCTCTCGACAGGTGAAGACGCTTGCGAAATCACTCCGCAAGACAATCAACTTTCGCAGACGTAGTGAAACGATTCTATGGGCCGAAAATCTTGCATCATCTGAGCTTTTTTTTCAACCAAAAACCGCAGACAGCGGTCGATTTCGATTGCCATAGAACATTCGACATCGGAGGGGTAGGTACGTTGCGTAGCCTCAGGCTTTCCCTTCCGCTATCCTCGGTCTTGCTGAATACATACCTGCCATCAGGTGAAAATGCCGCCTCTACCAGAATTCGTAACCCAGTTAATGCCGAATTCTCAGAACTGGGCCGAGCGGTTCGGGTGCAAGAACGACGGGTGCTTAAAACGAATAGAAGCGAAATTCCGTCACGCTTAGGATCGCAAGCACGGGAACTGCGCCAGTTACGACACCTAATTTGTGGTATACGCCGGCGCGTAGGGGAATGGTTTGTCAGTTCGGGCCCTTTCGTCCCAAGCCTTTTTGGTTCGATACGGCAATGTGCACTCGGTCCGTTGCCAGGCCGTCGTCGTTATGACATCAGTCTCATGGGACTAGATCAATCGCTGAATTGGCTTGGGATCAGGGCTTGCCCTTCATGAGGAATGGACGGCTGTCAACGATGTGGTATTTGCAGACCTTCTTCCCAGCCTGCAGTTGCACGACCGTCTTGTGATCGTTCAGTGTGGCGGGGTAAGGCCCTCCCAAATATCCAGCTTCTGCACAGAAATCTCGGCTGATGTACACCGTGCGATCAATACGAATCTGGACGAAGTAGGAGCCCAGACCGCGGTCGCCTTTCGTGAGGCTCACCCATGCTCTTAAAGGAAAGCTAGCTGCCGACAAGGCACTGAGCAGTACGAGAACAACGAGAAGTCGTCTCACAAGGACTTCTATGCTAGCAAGGAAACCTGCTGATGCATGCTTTGCGGGTCACTGATTTTTCTTTGCCGCTCCTCGCACTTATATGCAAACAGAACAGGTTGGCAGCTGTCCGTGCATCAGCGTGCGACAGGGGGCGGTATTTTTCGGCTGGCCCTTTCCGAACAGCACCACGACCAGAGGGGCACTCACGAGAAGGTGACCGATGACGACTGGCAAGTCGTCTTCTAAGTTCATATAAAGCCTTCATGCCTAGTCCGTCGGTCTGTTCAGGCATAACGGCAGATCGAAAGAAAAGATTCGCAAAGGCTGCGGGAAACGCTGTCCCAGAAGCGGCGTAGACCTTCGCGGAGGTGGGCACGAGTGGCAGAACCGGAGATGGAACTGGAGGACAAGAGGATAACTCAGTGCCCCAGCGCAACAAGAATCTATCTGATGTTGAGCAATAATCCCGAAACGTCGGAAAACTCCAGTGGGATGGAGACTGAAAATGAATCGTCACAACGCGGGAAGACTCTCGATTGCCTGCCTCTTGCTCGTGGCCGCTCTGGCTGCGGCCACTGACACGGGCAAGCAGTCTCTTTCTGTAAAGGGCTATGTCCTCGATTCCGCATGTGCCTTCACCAAAAACCT
>JBPYDQ010000715.1:0-2860 GCA_051986135.1 Terriglobales bacterium
AATACAAGGCTTTCATCTGTTTAACTCGACGGCTGAGCGACTGACAGTAGCAGTGCAATCCCGGTCTTTTTTCTGAGCAAGAAATGGGGCAACCCAGGCCAGGACTCGTGCAGCGCTTTCGCTCCAAGTATTTTTAGAGCATGCAATGCGGGCATTGTTGCCCAAGTCTCTTTTGAGTTGCTGGTCGTTTCGCAATCGGCGGAGGCAACCTAGCAGCCCTTCGACATCATTGGGTTCATATAGCAACCCCGTACGGCCATCCGTTACCGCGTCTCTCACCTGCCCGATCTTACTT
This sequence comes from Terriglobales bacterium, assembly GCA_051986135.1. GTDB lineage: Bacteria > Acidobacteriota > Terriglobia > Terriglobales > Acidobacteriaceae > Gp1-AA122. Next base: position 296 of record JBPYDQ010000715.1, read on the forward strand.
GCTACAATCGCTCGGCCCGCTGCCATATACTCATAGAGCTTGAGGGGGGAGTAATAGAAATCCCGTAGAGGCGGATACGGCGCCACCGCAACATCCATGAGCCCGAGATAGCGTGGGACATCCTCATGGGCGACATTGCCAACGAACGTCACCGCCCCCCGTAGTCCCAGTCGCCGCGTTTCGTCCTCTAAGGCAGCTCGCATGGGCCCGTCGCCCACTAGCAACAGGTGATAGGAGCTGTCCTCCCCGCATAACCGTGCGAGAGCTTTGAACAGGAAGTCCACCCCGTGCCAGGCCTTGAAACTGCCCACGAAACCAACCACAAAACGGCCATCCAGGTTCATGCGGCGCCGAAGCGAAACATCATCGGCCTCTATTCCGAAGAGGCTTGTATCGACTGCGTTGGGAAGAATGCGCACTTTTTCGCGCGCCACCCCGGCTTGTTCAAAATGGCTGTAAAATTCCTGCGAAACTGCGATCAACAAATCCGCGCTGCGCCAGATGTGGCGCTCGGCCCAGTTGGCCAGGGTGGGGAAGGCAACGCCATCGCGGTAATAACATTCTTCATAGGTGAGCGGGGAATTAACCTCGAGTACCAGAGGGATCGACCTCTTTCTTGCCAACCAACTCCCCGCCATTCCCCATAGGCTATAGCGTTCATAGATAAAGCTCGGGGAGAACCGGGTCGCAAGTTGATCTGCCACCTTGAAGAACTCGGAATTGTGCAGAGCGCGGATGACATCGCGCCCCCGACCGGGGCTACGACCTAGAAATCGGTTACCCGCCTTCATCGCATTGAGTAATTTTCGGTTGCACGGTGCCAGAGGAACTTGCATAGCGTTTGTATGCGTTGCCGTTTGGAATAATTCCGGCGAACTTACTCTGGTGCCTATAGCCATCGTTTCGTGTCCGAGCTTGGCGAGCGCGTGTACGAACGACCGCACGTGAATCGACGCGCCCTTCAACCCGGAGAAGTCCACGCCATGATCGGAACAGAGATACAGGATTCTCATCAGCGCCCCGTGAATGCCGCCGTCCTTGCAACAGGCACGGCAGCTGAGAAATCGTTCTGAGATTGCTTCTGCGACTCTGCTCCTCTGAAAATGGCTAGCAGCTGTTCAGCGCTAGCCTCCAGCGAAAAGGAGGATTCCAGTTTGGTCCTTGCTGCGCGGGCCAGCCGTTCACTCAATTCCCGCGATGCCAGCAACCTTTCAATCGCATCGGCAAGGCTCCTCGCGTCGTGTTGCGGTACCAGGATGCCGTTAACCCCGGATTCAATCACTTCCGGAATACCTGATATTGGTGTTGAAACCACCGGCACACCACTCGCCATGGCTTCGAGCAACACATTCGGAATTCCGTCTCGATCGCCATTTGCAGCAACGACGCAGGGAAGAACAAAAACAGAAGCTCGCTGATAAGCAAGACAAACCGCGTCATGGGCTTGCGCGCCCACCAGGCTGACTCGTTCCGCCAATCCCAGCCGCCGTGCGTGAGCTTTCAGAGGATCACGCAGAGGGCCGGTCCCAATAATCTCCACCTTGAAGTTGCGACCACGTCGACGAAGGATGTCGGCCGCTATAATCAAGTCCTCCAATCCCTTCTTCTCAATCAGCCTGGCAACTGAAAGAATTACGGGCTCACCGGCCTCATCTCTTCTGGACAAACTGAACTTGAATTGTGAGATGTCAAGTCCGTGATAAATGCAGTGCAGCTTTCCATCACACAAAGGTCCGTATTGCTTTGAAAGAAAGTCGCGGTTGTATTGTGTGCAGGTAACCACGGCCCGGGCTCCCTCGAGCTTGACGCGAAACGCCTCCGGGTCGCTGACAAAGATGTCTTTGGCGTGCGCTGTGAAAGTATAGGGAATGCCGGACAGTCGGTGAGCAAAAAGAGCAACCCGAGTAGGGGTGGAAGCAAAGTGCGCGTGGAGATGATCCGCCGGACTCCGCGATAGTATGTCCACCAAGTACGCCGCCTCAAAGAAGTGCCAGGGCGGACCGAAGCGGTGAAAGCGGCTCGCCCTACCTGTTATTGCTTGGAACAAGACCCGCAAGTATCGGCCTGGCTGGCGCCAGAGCAAACGAAGATTGGCTGCTGCAGCTTGTTTCCAGTGTGGCCGTAAAGCCAAATGTGTAACCTTCGCACGAACTTGCGTGACTTTTTTGTGGGACGGGCCCTTATCGGGCTCTCTGACGGAAAAGATGTGTATGGGTACGCCGCGCTGTTCGAGTGAAATAATCTCGTTCAGAATGAATGTCTCCGAGAGTCGCGGCCAAGCTTTGACGATGTAGGCGGTCGTACGCTGATTACTCAGTTCAGACATCTTATTTGTCCCTTGTCCTTAGGCCCTTGCTATTTGTCTGTTGCATTGTTTGGTCTCTTCAACTGTGTGGTTCTTGTTCTCTCCATAGGAGAAATGGCTTGCCATTCACGACCAACCGAAGCGGCACTCGATTCATTTGTCCTTTGTCAAAAGCGGTACCACCTGGGGTCACGAGTAAATAACTCACGCATTCTGGACGCATTCTCAAGCTGCTCCCGCCGATGTTGCGGAAAGGCGCG
>JBPYDQ010000716.1:0-6638 GCA_051986135.1 Terriglobales bacterium
CCGGGGTCGCGAGGCTCTGGATGTCAAAGCCATTATTGGACGTGTGATCGACAGAAACCTGAATTCCGGGGTTGCCGATCGCGTAGTTTCTCCTGAAGATGTTCCCCTGGACTCCTGCAGCTACGAAAATTCCGTTTGTGTTTCCAACAATAGTATTCTCCTCAATCACGTTGCCGGTGTCGCTGGCGGCGGGAAGACCAATACCAAAATTACTGCCCTGGGATGAATAACCATTACCAATTAGCCGGTTCGCACGGAGCCGGTTGCCAGTCGTGCCCGCGAGTCATATGCCGCCGCAGGGCGCGCCCACCGTTCCGTTTCGAATCGACGTGTTATTCTCCAAAACATTATTCGAGCCGCCGCTACAATGATCCCGGAGGTGCAGTTGGTGGCGGAGGTCACGCCGGTCACAGTTGCGCCGGAACTGGTAAGAAGCTGGATGCCGAAATTTCGAAACTGCTGAACAATGCCCAGCCCACGGATCGTGACGTTGTTGAACTTGTTGACTAGAATCCCAACTTCCGAGGCGATCGACGTGCCGGAGCAGCCGGTCTGGGGATCACCCAGCCCAGTGATGGTATATCCGTTCAGATCCAAAACGACGTTCGAAGCGCCAATCACAATACACGGCGCGCCGGAGACGGTGCAGGTCACGTTACTCACAAGCCTGCTGTTCTCCGTGATGGTTAAGGTGCTGGAAATGGTCCCGCTGATATCGACGGCGTAAGCGATCGTTTTGAAGTTGTAGGGGGTCGAATGATCATCGGCTATGGCTAGTCCGACGGATAGCGAAAGGCATAAGACACCGGCGCGTGATAATCTATTGCGCATCCAACGTCGCAACGTTCGTTGCATTGAGTTCCCCTCCTTTAATCTGAACTTGCGGTCGGCGGAACCCAGCTGGTACACTCAAGCCCCAGAGTTCTTGACCGGACCATCGGGTTCCGCCGGTATCGTGTATTTCGATTGCAGGTTAGCGGACACGTGGCCCGAAAGTCTTGAGAGAAATCTAAATTTTTTTTCAAAGGGACTTTTAAGATGGCCATGCCGTTGAGGAAGAAGCGCTTCTACGAATTCGGCCCCTTCCGGCTGGACGCCTCGATCCCGGTGCTGCTGCGGAACGGTGACATCGTTCCTTTGACTCCAAAGGCGTTGGATACTCTCGTGCTGCTCGTCGAGAACGCCGGAAACGTCGTCGAGAAGGAGACACTCATACAAACGGTTTGGCCCTCGGCCGTCGTTGAGGAGAGCAACGTTTCGCAGCACATTTACACGCTGCGAAAGGCGCTGGGAGACGGTGTTGGGTCCGCGGTGCACATTGAAACCGTCCCGAAGCGGGGCTATCGGCTGATTGGGATGATCATGGAGGCTCCAGAAGAAACTAACGGAAGGGACGCGCCTTCCTCGGTTGCTCCCCGGCCAGACAGCATCGACTCGAAAGCTTGCGCCACGGAGTCATATTCATCCGGGCAACCCATTCTTCAACAGCGACGGCTGGTGTTGGCGGCTGCTGTCGCCGCCTGCCTAGCAGTACTAGTAGCGGCGCTGCGGTTGAATGAGCGGTCCATCAGCGAGGGCCCACAATGGAAGGAGCGGCAGCTTACCGCCAATACGGAACAGGATCCGGTCTTGCGCTCAGCAATTTCACCTGATGGCAAGTATCTGGCGTACAGTGATCGGGCCGGGATACACGTGCTCGTTACCGAGACCGGCGAGAGCCAGCTCCTTCGGTCACCCGGCAACCTCTGCTTCCGGTGAGCGGACTTAAGCTGGTTCCCGGAGGGAACCCGGTTGGCGGTGAGCGGCAATTCCGGTCCGCAAGATAGGCCTACCATCTGGATCGTCTCCGTGGTTGAGGGAAGCTTTCGAAAGCTCCAGGACGATGCCAGGGGTGCCGCTGTTTCTCCCGATGGCACGCGGATAGCTTTCATCAAGGATCCATCGAAGGACGTCCGAATGGGTAGCGGGAACTCGATTTGGTTGGCGGATACGAGCGGGGGAAGCGCGCGGGTGCTCGCCTCCGCCGGAGGGCGCGGCCTGTTCTACGCGGCGGGAGGATTGAAATGGTCCCCGGATGGCCGCCGCATCGCCTACGTGTTCCAGCGGCGCAGCCCGGTTGGATTCGTACTCGAGAGCCTTGGCCTCGATGGTGCCGCTCCAGTCGCGATGGTGTCCGATGTCCGTCTGAGGAACTTTGCCTGGGCGCCGGACAACCATTTATATTACGAACTGCTCGAATCGTCCGATTCGCTAGAGCCGAGTCTCTGGGAACTCGATGTAGATGCACGGTCTGGCCGAGTCAGCAGGAGTCCGCGTCTGGCGAGGACGTTCGCTGGTTTCGCCATTCGCGATCTCCAGATCACTGCCGATGGCAAACGCCTGGCACTTCTCAAGCGCCGCGATCAAAGCGACGTGTGGGCAGGGGAACTGGATGGGAATCCGGTTCAATTGAAAAGCCCTTTGCGGGTCACACGGGATGATCGTGTCGACTGGCCCGGCCACTGGACGCTCGATAGCAGATCGATCCTGTTTTTCTCAGATCGCACCGGCAGTCTGGCCATATTCAAGCAGCGTCCGAAAGACGAAACTCCGGAGAAAATCGTTGCCGGCGCCGACGACAAGCGCATCCCACAGTTCAGTTCCGATGGGGGCTGGGTTCTGTATCTCGCCTGGAGCAAGACGGACGGCCGAGTCAGTCCCCAATCCGGACGGCTAATGCGTTCTCCCGTTGCTGGCGGGCCGCCCGAGACGGTTCTCGAAGTCAGAGGATATCCCGGTTCTGCGCGGGTTCCCCGCGAAGGCTTCTTGCTCACCATTCGCGGGCACCCCGATTTCCACTGTCCCATCGTTGCGGGGCGTCCGTGTGTACTCAGCGAGATTGACGGGAATCACCTGGTTTTTTCCGCTTTCGACCCGCTGCGAGGCCGAATAGGTGAACTGGCGAGGCTAGACGCTAACCCGGAGGCGAATTTCTTCTGGGATCTCTCGCCGGATGGCACGCGGATCGCTTTCGGGCAAACCGATATCCACCAAGGTCTGCTGCATATTCTGCCGCTCGATGGGAGCTTGGCTGCGGACGTGCTGGTCAGCGGGTGGGCTAATCTGCGCTCGCTGGGTTGGTCGGCCGATGGGCGTCAACTCTTCGTTTCTAAGGGCTCTTCGAGCGGCGATTCGCTTCTGCGGGTCAGCTTGAAAGGGGAGGCGGAAGTCTTACGAACGGCCGGAATGTGGATCGAGCATCCAGTAGCATCGCCGGACGGGCGGCAATTGGCGTGGGGCGAGGTCAGTTCGAACAGCAACGCGTGGATAATCGAGAATTTCAGGTGACGATTTCAGGTCGCAGAGCTGCAATTTCCCCAGTTGTACGTAGCCATAGTGCACTTAATCTCCAAAAACTCAAACGAAAGGAGAAGGAGCACATGAGACTCTAGCCCCTAAGGTCAAAATTTCCGAAGCAGTTGAGAATGCAAGATATTGAACCCCTCCATTCGAAAACGGGCACTGCTGTTCGGAGCAACAGCCGTTGATTTAGCGGGTCTCGAAAAATGAACGGATCATCAGTCGGCTTGGTATGCGGTACCCTGGTACGTGAACGTCATCGGGCGTGGCCCCGGAATGTAAGATGTGGTCAGGTCGGGAATCTGAAATCCCGCCTTCTTGATGATTTCGTCGATTCTTCGATCTAAATGGCAGCCACCGGCGATCCGCTTCCACAGCGGTGTGAGGCGATCCTGCCAGGCTTCAACTGCAGGGTCCGGGGCGCGGCCATGTTCCACAAAGATGAGCTTTCCACTGGTCTTGAGGACCCGCTTCATTTCCCGGAGCGCCCCTTCAGGGGAGGCGATCGAACAGAGCGTCCAGGTCAGAACAACCGTATCGATACTGGCGTTGGCCAGCGGTAGGGGTTTCTCGACGGATTGCGTCAAAAATTCCACATCGATTGCCCCAAGCCTCTTGCGCGCCATTCGTTGGAGCTCCAGAGAAGGATCGACGCCATAGACACGCTTCACGTCCCGTGAATAGAACTCCAGATTCAGGCCGGATCCTATGCCGACCTCCAGCACATTGCCCCGTGCCTGGGGTATCCATACCGCTCGGAGGCGACGGGTCTCCCGATTGCGCATCGCAAAATCTATAAAGCGCGGCAGAATGAAGTTCGCGTACCAGCTCATGTTCTCCAGTTCCCGGGATCACCCACTAATGCAGCCACACACAACCGCCGACAAGCACGAGGAGAATTGCGCTCCGCATGAGCAGATTGACAAACGCAGCGGTTCGGAATCTGCGGGGAACGGATGGGGCCGTCATCACATTAGTACTGTACACGAGTCTTGACATCTATTCAAGTATACGCTTGAATAGATTTTGTGAAGCCCTCGCAAAAGCGGCTGTTCAAGAATGAGCTATACGATCAGTTCGCCCGACTCGCCAAGGCCCTCAGTAGCGGGCGCCGGATTGAGTTGATTGACTTGCTTGCTCAGGGAGAGCGCACCGTGGAAGCGTTGGCTGAGGAGACAGCCCAGTCGGTGGCCAATACGTCGCAGCACCTCCAGGTTTTGCGTCACGCCCGCCTGGTGGAGACGACCCGCGCCGGGAACTACATTCGATATCGCCTTGCCGACGAACGCGTATTACGGTTGTGGTTCGCATTTCGGGGCGTTGGTGAAGCGCGTCTGGCGGAGATTGGAGAATTGGTGCAGTCCTTTTTAGGAGACCGCAAGCTCTTGCAGGGCGTGAGCTGTGGCGAACTCCGGCGCAGAATCGATGAGCATAGCGTTGTCGTGCTTGATGTGAGACCCGCGGTGGAGTACGATGCCGGGCACATTCAGGGCGCGCGGTCCATACCGGTCACGGAACTGAGGGGCAGGCTCAAGGAGCTCCGTAAGAGCCGTGAGGTGGTCGCATATTGCCGCGGGCCTTATTGCGTCTTCGCCGATGAGGCCGTGGCGCTCTTGCGCGCGGAAGGCTACCAGGCGTCTCGTTTGGAGGTAGGGTTCCCGGAATGGAAGACCTTGGGCTTCCCGGTCGCACCCCCACCTTCATCGGTTCCGGGCAAAGAGGTCGTATGATTCTTCGTCAGTTTTTGCATCGAGAGCCGGCGGTCGCCGTGTCGTACGTCTTCGGTTGAGGGGGCAAGGGGCAGGGCGCCGTGTGCGACCCCATCGATGACCCGGACCTGTATGCCGAGGTGGCTCGAGAGAGCAATATGAAGATCCGGTACGTGATCGACACGCATCTGCACGCCGATCATGTATCCGGCGGACGCAAGCTTGCCGAGATATCCGGCGCGGAGTACGTGCTGCACGAGAGCGCCGATACGCAGTATCCGTTCCGGCGCGTGAAAGATGGCGAGGTACTGGAGCTCGGCAACGTGGTGATTCAGGTATTACACACTCCGGGCCATACTCCCGAGCACATTTCCTTGCAGGTGACCGATAAGACACGCGGACCGTCGCCTTGGTTTCTCCTCACGGGACACACTGTGATGGTTGGCGATGTTGGGCGAACAGAACTTGTTTCGCAGCCGGAGGCCGGCGCCACCGCGTTGTTCCGATCCATCCAGCGGCTGAAACAGCTACCGGATTATGTCGAGATCCTGCCGGGCGCGTATGCCGGGTCAGTTTGCGGCCGAGCGCTCAGCGGCAAGCCCGTTTCGACGATCGGATTTGAGCGGCGCTGCAGTCGCGCCTTTCAGATTGACACGTTGGAGCAATTCGTTTCATTCATGCTGGAGGGCATTCCAGCGACGCCCGCAAACGCCGCGGCGATTAGGGCGCTGAACCAGGGCCGGGCGGCGTGATCGGCCGTTGGACAGTTGAGCCGTCATCTTTCAAGCTCGGGATTCGAGAGAATCTCGGGCAATTCTCCCTGCTGGTTCTCATTAACGCCTTCGTCGGCGGTATGGTCGGACTAGAGCGGACCGTCGTTCCCCTGCTCGGGAGCGAGCAATTTCGACTCGCTTCCACATCAGCCATCACCGCCTTCATTGTCAGCTTCGGGATAACGAAGGCGATGGTCGACCTTGTCTCGGGGCAGTTGGCCGATCATTGGGGGCGGAAGCCCGTGCTGGTGTTGGGCTGGCTCTTCGGGTTGCCGGTTCCCTTCCTCATTATCTGGGCTCCGTCGTGGTCCTGGATCGTCGCCGCGAATGTGCTCTTGGGGATCAATCAGGGTTTCGCATGGTCGATGACGGTTTTGATGAAGATCGATCTAGCGGGGCCGGCGAAGCGCGGGTTCGCCATGGGACTTAATGAATTCGCCGGCTATGGGGCCGTGGGCCTGACAGCGCTTCTCACCGGATACATTGCGGCCGAATCTGGACTTCGTCCGAAGCCTTTCTATTTGGGCATCGGCTACGCAGTGACTGGGCTTTTGTTAAGCGTGATCTTTGTTCGCGAAACCAGCGGGTATGTCCTTCATGAGGCGCAGCGCACGGAGGGCGAAGGCTGTTCCGCTTCGGGAGCTCTCGAGAAAATGAGTTTTGCGCAGGTCTTTGCAACTACAACCTGGAGGAATCGCACCCTCTTTGGCGTCTGCCAGGCGGGGTTGGTGAATAATCTGAACGACGGCATGGCGTGGGGAATTTTTCCGTTATTCTTCTCCGCGCACGGCTTGGCGGTCTCCGAGATCGGGGTTAT
>JBPYDQ010000717.1:0-9754 GCA_051986135.1 Terriglobales bacterium
CGGAGTCGTCGCCTCAACAGCGGACAATGGTCAGATCCTCTACCAGCAGTGGCTGTGCTGCCGAGATGGTGAGACTCATTACCGTACCACGCAGTGCGCGCAGGCTTCAACCGCAGGAACCAGCGCAAGCTTCCCGCGTCCGATCTGGGATGCTCGATTCGGGGACACCGGCTGGCTCAACCAAGATTCGAACGAAGACTCGAGAAAGCGATTCGAACCGGAAAACGCGACCTCCTAGAACGGTGCTCCACCGCCTCGGCTATCGTTTAACGTTGGTCGCGAAAATTCCGAAGGCTGAACCCGGACGCCTCAGTCAGGGAGAGCTAATGTCGAATCCGCCACTAACGGCATATTCATCCGCTGCCCAGAAGCGAGCCACATTGTCTTTATAGCTACCAGCGAGAAACCAGTCATGTGCTCGGAATCGGAAAGGAAAGAAAAACGCTGTCATTCCGAGCGTTACTGCGTTCTATGTCAGATCGAACTCGATATTGGCCTTTCGAGCGACCCTCTTTACTGCTGTTGGGAAGCTGCGGGCACAAGGGCGAACAAACTGGCGAAAGATATTAGTTCTTCGTTCGTTCCCGAAATGCCACCTGCCCTTGTCCTCGGGTTAAACCAACAACCAAAAGCGAATCAGCAGGGACAATCAGATCACAACCGTCTCCCGATATTCCCCGAACACCCGCCGCATCGTATCGGAAATCTCGCCCACGGTAGCATTTGCTTCGACCGCGGCAATAATTCCCGGCATGAGGTTGCTCCCCGAGCGTGCCGTCTCTTCGACTTGCTTGAGCGCCCGAGCCCACACCATCGGGTCACGTCGTGCTCGCAGCGCGCGCACCCGCTCCACCTGCTTGGGTTCTAGACCGGGATCAATCCTCTCGAGCGGGACCGGTTTCTCTTCCTCAACGGCGAATCGGTTCACGCCCACGACTACCGCCTGCTCACGTTCGACCCGCTGCTGGAACTCGTATGCGGCGTTCTGGATCTCCTGTTGCACATAACCGCGTTCGATGGCCCGCAACATACCACCCAGGGCATCGATTTTGTCCAAATAGGACTGCGCGCGCGCTTCGATCTCCCTGGTCAATGCCTCGACGTAATACGATCCGGCCAAGGGATCAATCGTTTGTGGTACCCCCGATTCATAAGCGATGATCTGCTGAGTTCTGAGTGCAGTTCGCGCGGCATGCTCGGTGGGCAGAGAGAGCGCCTCATCGAAGGAATTCGTATGTAAAGATTGTGTTCCGCCCAGCACGGCCGATAAGGCCTCAAGTGCCGTGCGCACGATGTTGTTTTCCGGCTGTTGCGCCGTCAACGTCGAGCCGGCCGTTTGCGTGTGAAAGCGCAGCATCCACGAGCGTGGATTGGTAGCCTGAAAATGGTCGCGCATGATACCCGCCCACATGCGTCGTGCCGCCCGGTATTTGGCCACCTCTTCAAAAAAATTGCTATGTGCGTTGAAGAAAAACGATAAGCGGGGTGCGAAGCGGTCTACCTCCAAGCCGGCATTCAGCGCCGCCTCGACATAGGCCATGGCGTTCGCCAGTGTAAAGGCGACTTCCTGCACCGCCGTGGAACCGGCTTCCCGCATGTGATAGCCCGAGATCGAGATCGTGTTCCATTCTGGTACGTTTCGATTCGCCCAGGAAAACATGTCGGTGATAATCCGCATGGCCTGCTCGGGCGGATAGATGTATGTGCCGCGAGCGATGTACTCCTTGAGAACGTCATTCTGGACCGTTCCGGACAGTTTTCCGAGATCCGCTCCCTGCCGCTTCGCCACCGCAACATATAAGGCGAGCAAAATGGCAGCCGTGGCATTGATAGTCATCGAGGTCGAGATCTTGGTGAGATCGATGCCCTCGAACAGGCGCTCGATGTCCTCAATGGAATCGATCGCCACACCCACCCTGCCCACCTCTCCCAGCGACATCGGGTGGTCAGAATCCAGTCCGATCTGGGTAGGAAGATCGAAAGCTACCGAGAGTCCGGTCGTGCCGTTTGCGAGCAAGTATTTATAGCGGCGGTTGGACTCTTCCGCATCCCCCATACCGGCGTACTGCCGCATCGTCCACAGCCGGCCGCGGTACATCGTCGCCTGAACTCCGCGGGTGAAGGGGAACTCGCCGGGATAACCCAATTGCTGGTCGTAGTTCCATTCCTCGAGGTCCGAGGGTAAGTACAGCGGCCGCACCGGAATGGGGGAGGAGGTCTCAGGTTCGTCTGGAGGGGTCCCGGTGACCGGATCCAAAACCTGCTTCGTGTCGATCGCGGATTGGGATTTTTCGGCCATCTCAGCCTCGCGGATTAGCCGCCGAGTGGAGGCACGCATTTTGGCGGCGTAAGAACGCCAGAGCCGACCGGCAGCCCTGGGGAACTCCGGGCGTTCGGCACGCTCAGCTCTTCCGCCGCGCCCGCCAGAAAGAAGTCACCCCGAACCAAGCAAAAATCAGAGTGAAACAAACTGCCAAAATCACTCGTCCCGGACCCGTCTTGCCTCGTTCAAACTTGGCGTACTCCTGGGTAAAACGCAAGCCGCCAATTCCGGCGAGGAATAAGAAAACAAAGCCGGTCACTTCCAGCCACAAAATTCCGAGAATCCGGCCGAAAGAAGCTGTCGTAACCCGCAGGCCACGCCAAACCGCAGCTATCCAGCGGCTTTGGCCGGCGTGCCGCGCCGCCAGGCGACCGGCGACGCGGGCGGCAATACCCATTTTCCGGACGGTAGAGACACTCATTACTCGATCGATTCTAACAGTCTCAGGGTACAATAGGCCGGCCGAGGGTGACATCACGAAACCTTGTGATGCGGCGCCACATCCAAACTAATAGCAGCCCGGGTAGCAGCTGCCGTGCGGATCGGGGGACTTGTGGACCAGGAACTCAAGAAGTTGATGAAAGAGTTGGGAGAAGCCATTAACGAATCCCTGGCCGAGTCTGACCAGATTGCCGACGTGGTCTCCCGGATCAAAGACGGCGGCTACGATATCTTCCTGGTGCTGGAAGCCACTATCGGGTTCAGCAAACAGGGGGAAAAAACCTCCGACAAGGGCTCCTTGGTGAGTACCTTCAGCACCAAACCTGAACTAAAAGTTAATGATCAGGACGTAAAGTTCTTGAAATCGCTTCGCATCAAGATCGACGACGATGCTGCCTAATCGGCCGCCATCGACTCCACCATCCTTTCTCGCCGGTTGATTCCTTTGTCCTCATGGGGTTTGCGCACGCTCCCTTCGTCTGTTCAGCGCTATGCTAGTATCGAGGGTTTGTCGGACAGGGCGGGATCGTATCAATCGTCCCGCAGGCATTCTTTTAAGCGAGCTGACGCGGAGAATCGATGAAAGATACTCTCGGGGTCCTGCTGGCGGGAGGTGCTGGCGAGCGACTCTATCCCCTGACTCGCGACCGCGCCAAGCCTGCGGTCACCTTCGGAGGAATTTACCGCATCATCGATATTACCCTGTCGAACTGTGTTAACTCTGATCTGCGCCGCGTCTTCATTCTGACCCAGTACAAAGCCCTGTCCCTGAACCGCCATATTCGCGAAGGCTGGACCGTGCTGGCGCGTGAAATGGGGGAGTTTATCGAAATTCTTCCGCCCATGAAGCGGGTCAGCGAGAACTGGTATATGGGTACGGCGGACGCGGTTTATCAGAACATCTACTCGATAGGCTCGGAGCAGCCCAAGCACGTTCTTATTCTCTCCGGCGATCACATCTACAAAATGAACTATGGGCGCATGCTGACCCAGCACATCGAATCCGGAGCCGACGTGACTCTGGCCACGATTCTGATTATGCCCGAAGAAACATCCCGGTTTGGCGTGATCGACATCGACCGCGACAGTCGGGTGGTCGGTTTCCAGGAAAAACCGAAGCAAACCGAGGTGCGTTCTCCCTTCAACCGGCAAATGGTCTCCGCCTCAATGGGCATTTATTTGTTCAATACCGACGTGCTCATCCCGGTGTTGCTGAAGGACGCGGAGGATCCCACCTCCAGCCATGATTTTGGCCATAACATCCTGCCGCGTATGGCGGACGACTACCGGGTTTATGCGTTTAATTTCATCGACGAGAACAAGAAGGAAGCTTTGTACTGGCGCGATGTGGGGACACTGGAAGCCTATTACGAGGCCAATCTCGACATTGTCTCAGTTTCACCGGTGTTCAACCTCTACGATGAAGAATGGCCAATTCGCACGCACCAGCGGCAATATCCGCCCGCAAAGTTCGTTTTCGCCGAACCGGGCCGCACCGGTACGGCCCTGGATTCGATCGTCTCGGCAGGCTGCATCGTTTCGGGAAGCACGGTCCGCAACAGCATTCTCTCGCCGGACGTCCGCGTGAATTCCTATAGCGACGTCGACTCCAGCATCCTTTTTTCGCACGTCAACGTGGGACGCCATTGCCGTATACGCAAGGCCATTCTCGACCGCGACGTGCACGTTCCCGAGGGCACAACTATTGGCTACGATACGCAAGCTGACCGGCAGCGCTATTTCGTCACCGACAGTGGCATCACCGTGGTAACGCGCGACTATTCTCTGTTTGAAAACCCAATTACGGTGGACTACTTCACATCGGAATAACGCAGCAATCCAGGCGGCTCCGGAGTCGATCAGAGATGAGTTCAACCGCTCGCCAGACGAGGCGATCGTCAAATGCCATCTCGCGCGCTGAGTACCAAGCCTTGGCCGAGTTCCGTTACCAGTTGGCCAGCTTCCTACGCCGCCGGCGCAGCGCCGCACAAGACGCGGGTGTCGAACCGCAGCAATACGAACTGATGCTGGCCATCAAAGGACTGCCCGGCGACAAGAAGCCCACTATCAAACAGATTGCCGAACAGTTGCGCCTGCAGCATCACAGCGCGGTCGAATTGACCACCCGACTTGTGAAGCGCGGGCTCATCCGCCGCGAGCGTTCTAAAGAAGACCGCCGCTCGGTGCTCCTGTCGGTGACCAAACAGGGCCAACGGGCCTTGGACCAGGTGGTCCATTACAGCCTGGATCAACTTCACGAGGAAGCTCCCGGACTGCTGAAGACACTGGCTCGCCTGATCAAAAGAACTCAATCGAAGGAATACCTCCGATAACCTGCAACTAAGCTTGTTCCCTTGGCGCTTGCGCCGCTTCCCGTGTCGAGCCGGTGAAGCGGCTTCATTTGGGGTCGCGGTCGCAGCCCCACAGCAGCCCTTCCAACCTCGAATCGAGACTCTGATCGATTAAAGCCGCCGCCGAGTTCGGACCGCCCGCGAAATCCAGCCCCAAATGAGAAACGTTCGATCAACCTTCAGTCCTTTCGCCCCTTTTTCGCCCCCTTTTCCCGACCGCTGCTGTTATGGTTTCTTCTTACAATTAAAAGAACTTTTGGCCAGACAATAACGTATCTCTATTGTGGTGTTGGGCTCTGGGGTTGAAAAGCCGTGCCACCGCCTGGCGTGCCGGGAGTTCTGGGGAGTGCCGGTTGGAAGATGTCCAGGTCGTTGCTGCTCTGATCCGTCGCTGTATTGCGGGCGATGCAGCTGCCTGGGAGAAAATCGTCGAGCGCTACCACCGCCGTATTTACAACATCTGTTATCGCTTTGCCGGTTCCGGGGACGACGCCCAAGACCTGACCCAGGAAGTTTTCATCAAGATGTATAAAACGCTGGATACATACGATGTCGAGCGGGGCGCGTTTATGACCTGGGTAACCACCATCACGCGCAATCTCCTGGTCGATCACTTTCGCAGGACCAAGCATGATCGCGTGACCGATTCGCTCGACGCTCCCGTTTCGGAGCACGAAGATCAGGTGCCGCGCGGCGACAGAATTCAAGACAGTTCCCTTCCGCCCGACGCCCAGGTCCAGAGCCGGGAGACAAGGGAATCTGTACATCATGCTTTACAAAAGTTATCCCCGGAATTACGGGAAGCGGTGATCTTGCGCGACTTGCAGGATATGGATTATCGAGAAATAGCCACGGTTTTGAAGGTGCCCGAGGGGACCGTCAAATCCAGGATCAACCGCGGGCGTGCGGAACTTGCGCGCCTGCTCCAACGTACGTATAAGCAGGTAATGTGATGCCAGGCGAAATCGATCACGGGATGTTGTGCAGCGAGTTCGATGCTTTGCTGACCGAGGCTCTCGATGGCACTCTGTCAGGCGAGAAGCTGGCGCGCTTCCAAGCTCACGCCGGAGTCTGCCCGGTTTGTGGCCCTCTTTTCGCCGAGATCGACGCAGGGCGGCGCCTGCTTCACTCCCTCCAAGAGGTTGCCGCTCCCCCGCATCTGATCAACAACATCCTGGCTGCGACCACCGGTTTGAGCACGTCGCGTATGCACGTCCCGGGGCAGACTCGTCTGGCCGAGCCAACTTTGCTCGATCGCATCCGGCAGTGGGCCGCCCCGCTAACGGCGCCCGTGTCCACCTTGGTTCGTCAGCCGCGATTCGCCATGTCGTTCGGCATGGCCTTCTTTTCGATTTCGATGGCTCTGAATCTAGCCGGGGTAAGACTGAGAGATGTACGGCACGTGGACCTTCGCCCCAGCGCCGTGGTTCGCCAATATCACATGACCACAGGGAGAGTCGTGAAGTATTACGAGAACATTCGCTTCGTTTACGAGTTCGAGTCGCGGATGCGCGATTTCAAGCGTGCCACCACTCCGGCGGAGCCTGCCCCTACCCGGGAACAGCACCCGAAGGACAACAACACCAGCCAGCAGCCCGAAAAAAGGCAGGAACGTAACTACAGCCGGGGGGACAACCAGCCGGTACTGGCCTCTGCCCCAGACGCGCCGCCGGTCGTGATCGCGTCCGCGACCGGGAGGTTTGCATGAACTGCGCCAACCACACGAATGTGTCGGCCGTTGCCTACTGCCGCACCTGCGGGAGACCGCTTTGTGCCACCTGTACCCGGGATGTGCGCGGGGTCATTTACTG
Source organism: Terriglobales bacterium (assembly GCA_051986135.1). GTDB lineage: Bacteria > Acidobacteriota > Terriglobia > Terriglobales > Acidobacteriaceae > Gp1-AA122. Next base: position 6,927 of record JBPYDQ010000717.1, read on the forward strand.
CGACAACTGCCTGGCCGCGCGCCTGGAGGGGCAGCCTGCTGCCGCGTCTGGTCTCGCGGCCGCGCCCATCCTGCCTGCAGCTCCGATCTACACGCAGCCGGCCCAGGGCGGGCCCAATCCGGCCCTAGCCGGAATTCTGGCCGGCTTCTTTCCCTTTGGGGTGGGAGCGGTTTACTGCGGGCAGTACGCCAAAGGATTGGCACACCTGATTATTTTCACGCTGCTGGTGATCGGCGCGAGTTCAGGCAGCGATGTCGCGGGAACCCTATTCGGAATCGGAATCGCTTTCTTTTACGTGTATCAGATCATCGATGCGGTCCGGTCGGCAAAGGCAATCCAGATGGGACAGCCTGCACCCGATCCTTTCGGTCTGGCTCAAACCTTTGGCGCTGGAGACAAGCTGAGCAAAACACAGATACCGACCGGCGCGGTGGTGCTGATCATCATCGGCATTTTCTTCCTGTTGCGCAATGCCGGGTTGTTCGAGTTCGATATACACCGCATCTGGCCGATATTCCTGATCGCGCTGGGGGGATGGCTGCTCGCGCGCAACATGGGATTGATTGGCGGACTAGGCACCGGTTATTGCTACTGTGCGCGCTGCCGCACCCGTCGCCTGATGGGTCCGGCGATACTAATCACGGTCGGGGTCTTATCGCTGCTTGACGATATGACACGCTACGACTGGCACCGCACCTGGCCTGTGCTGATCCTGGTGATCGGAATCGTCTCTCTGTTGAAGAGCAACGCCTCCGCCGAAGGCCATATCTCACGCCGGTCCCCGGGCGTGGGCAGCAATCCGCCGCCTCCCAACACCGGATCGGTCAATGCTGAACCTCCAGCTAACGAGGTGAAGAATGTCTAGTCCGGTAACGGTGCAGGCTCCGCGTGCCCCGCGCTCGCTGGCTGGCCCGGTGGTGCTGATTGTGATCGGGATCGTGTTCCTGCTGGGCACCATGGGCACGCTTCACTGGATGACCCTGGGGCGCTTGTACGCGCAATACTGGCCGCTTCTGATCATCGTTTGGGGTGTTATCAAACTGGTGGAGCAGCAGCGGGCACGGCAGGAAGGCACGCGTAGCTCGGGAATCGGGGTGGGCGGGGTGTTCCTGCTATTGTTCCTTATTGGTTCGGGCCTAATGGCTAACGAGTTTCGCAAGGTCGATTGGCAGAGCCTGCAGAGCGAAATCGGAATTGACGACAAGGACCTCGACGGCCTCTTCGGCCAGAGCTTCACTTATACGGACAAGATGACCCAAGCCTTTCCGGCAGGCAGCAATCTGCACATAATTTCAGATCGCGGCTCGATCAACGTGGTTTCCGGCGATGCGAACCAGGTCAAGGTGGAAATCAGTAAGAAGCTCCACGCCGACAACCAACAGGACGCGGATAAGTACGACCACGAAACCAAAACCAAGATCACGTCCAGTGAAAAGACCGTAACCATCAATGCCAATACCGAGGGGGCCGGCGAGCACGGCGATAGCGCCGATCTGATCGTTTATGCTCCCGCCAGCGCCGCCCTGATGATCTCTTCCAAGCACGGCGACATCGCTGTGTCCGGCCGCAACTCTGACGTGGAGATTTCATCGCAACATGGCGATGTGACCCTCGAGGACATCAAAGGGAATGCCAATCTCAACCTGCAGCGCAGTTCCCTCAAGGCCTCCAATATTTCCGGCGACTTATCCGTCGATGGACGAGTCAACGACGTCTCGGCTACCAACATCCAGGGCGCGGCCCGTTTAACCGGGGAATTTTATGAGAGCGTAAAGATGGCGCAGATCGGGAAGGCCGCCATCTTTAAGTCGGGACGCACGGACATGGAGTTTGCCAAACTTGCAGGCACATTGGATCTGGATTCGGGCGACCTCAGAGCAAATTCTGTTCATGGCCCGGTACGCCTGAGCACGCGTGATAAAGACGTTCACCTCGAAGGCGTCGCGGGAGATCTTCGCCTCGATGACCGCAACGGCGCCATCGAGATAGTTGTGCGAAAAACCGGCAATGTGCAGATCGACAACAAAAACGGAGATATCCAGCTAACCCTGCCGAGTCAGGCTTCATTCCGCGTCGACGCTCGGGCCGTCAACGGTGAGATTCAGTCCGACTTTGGGGAGCTAAAGGTGAATAATGGCGAAAATGAGGCCACAGCCACCGGCGCCGTGGGGAATGGAGCCGCTGTGCTCAAGTTGAATAACGAACACGGCACAATCGAGATCCGCAAAGGATCGATGGAGGCTGAACAGAATCCGCCCTCCCGAAAACTATCCGAGCCGCCGTCTTCTCCCGAACCCACGGAGAATTAAAATCTAGGCACCAGGCCCGGAACATCATCGTCGTCGAGAATCACCCATGCTGTAGGAGAACGTCCTGCCGGACAAGCGGGATCCGGGAAATCCTTGGCTGGAGGATAAGGAACGATCAACTGATTCGTGGAATTGGCCATTACCCATGGCCGGCACGGCGAGGAAGATATCTCGAGGGTTCTAGCGGGAATGAGATCGAACTTGGGAGTCTCCCTTGCCGATCATCCAAAGGAGGCCGCTCTGAAAAGCTCTGCCAGACTTGAGGCGCAAGACCTGTGCCGCCGGGGCTGGATCACTGCCAATACGAGCTACGCCCTCGGATGAGCTCGGCTCTTCGATCAGTTCGGGATTAGGGCGAGTCTTTGGCGAACAAGTTCCTCGGCCCTGCGCAGCACCTCGTCCTCTGACATATTCGTAGAATCGAGAATCACGGCGTCTTCTGCCGGGACCAGCGGCGAAACAGCTCGCGTTCGATCCCGAAGATCACGTTCCCGCAAGTGCGCGGCCGTCTCCCATGTC
>JBPYDQ010000718.1:0-10372 GCA_051986135.1 Terriglobales bacterium
GCCAAGCTGAGAAAGAAGCTGATGGCACAGGCGTCGCATGTCCGTACCGCGACTACCGCTCAGGCTTCGGAGAAGACTAGCGAGAAACTTTGCCATTGTTTACCAGCGCCTATTACACCAAGATTTCGTCCTGGGTTTTGTGGGATTTCACTGGAAATAATTCATGTCGCGAAAACGGACGTAGCATATTGTAAACAATCTTCACCTGTCCATTAGTTTTCAGAGCAGGCTGGAGGCTTCGAGAGTTATCGTTGCTTCTCGGGCGTAGAGGCCAAAATACGCCTGCTATCCTCCTTTCTCGATTGCTGTACCTTTCAGAAAAATTGCGGTAGAGTCTCAGGCCACGGGCTTCTCTTACGCGAAGGTGTCTGGGATGAATGCCGAATCCAACGGCGTAGCACAACGGGCACGACGGCGAATCGCTTACCGCCTGCTGCCCTTCGTCTTTCTCCTTTATGTGATCAATTACATGGATCGTGTCAATGTTTCCTTTGCAAACCTTGGGATGAGCGCCGACCTGGGCTTTAGCGACCGCGTTTACGGGTTTGGCGTGGGTGTGTTCTACATCACCTACGTTTTGTTCGAAATACCGGGGGCGCTCATTGTTGAACGCTGGAGCGCGAGGAAGTGGATTGCGCGAATCATAATTTCCTGGGGGCTGGTCACGATCCTGACGGGTTTTGTGCGCGATGCCAGAGAATTCTACGCGGCGCGCTTCTTGCTTGGAATAGCAGAAGCAAGCTTCTTTCCCGGAATGATTGTTTACCTGACGCACTGGTTTTGTCTTCGGGACCGCAGCCGCGCTATCGCGTGTCTGTATGCCGCAGTGCCCGTGTCCTCAATGGTCGGCGCCCCGGTTGCCGGGTGGCTTTTGGGTGCCCATTGGTCGGGGCTGTCCGGGTGGCGCTGGCTCTTCATTGTGGAAGGCATTCCGGCTATCGTGTTGGGGATCGCAACTCTCTTTTACCTCACGGACCGGCCTTCCGAAGCAAGCTGGCTACCTAGTGAGGAGCGGGATTGGCTCACGGGTCAACTCCAAGCGGAGCTTCTCGCCAAGAAAAAAATCCGGGATTATAGCATTCTGCAGGCCTTCTGCGATCGGCGCGTACTCTTGTTGACCGCTGCCTGGTTCCTGGCACTCTCCGGAATACTCGGCAACATCTACTGGATTCCCACGTTTCTTAAGCGCGTTAGCGGATTCTCGACACACACCGTGACCTCTTTAATGATCCTTTCAGGCTTTGTCGGCTTTGCAATAGTTCTTGCGAACGGTTGGCACGCGGACAAGACTATGGAACGCCGCTGGCATGCTGCAATTCCAATTATGGCGTCGGGCCTCATGTACGGACTCGTGATGGTCAGTCACACTCAGATCGCGTACTCGCTTCCGCTATTGCTGCTCGGCAGTTCTTTGTACTACGGATTCTATCCGTGCTTTTGGTCGATGCCGACTCTGCTTCTGAGTGAATCGGCGGCGGCCGCCACCTTCGGGCTCATCAATTCGGTCGGGCAACTCGGTGGTTTCGCCGGACCGTACATGATCGGATTTCTCAATGATAAAACTCACTCACTCGGAGCAAGTTTTGGAGTTGTCGCCCTGGCCTTCCTTGGTGCTGGGTGCCTGGTCCTGAGTTCCCGAACGATCAGTCCCCAACCGGCAGCACCTGTGCTCGAATCAAGCGAGACAATAGTTAGTAGCGCGTGATCTCACTGGTTCAACTGACCTTGATGATTCAAAGTCAGGTTGTCACCTCCATAAACGACATTTCATGTGTCCTTCAGCATTTCTTCATCTTTGGTGCTTACGATCTACTGCCGGTCACCTTCGTTCAGGAGGTAAGAATTTGAAGACACGCTCCCTAGTCATTTTTGCGATGTGGGTGCTCGTACCTTTGGGTGTACGGGCTCAGAGCGACCCGCCATTGAAGCAGATTCATACGATCCCCATGCCGAATGTTGAAGGATACTTCGACCATCCGGCAGTCGACGTTAAGGGACAGCGTCTTTTTGTTCCCGGCGAGTATCAACGAACCATTGAAGTCATCGACCTACGCGCCGGGAAGGTGATTCATTCTATTGCGGGGTTGGAAGGCAATCCGCGCAAAATAATCTATCTTCCGGACTCAAATCAAATATGGGTCGACCTGGGAAGCGGAGTATGCAACGCGTTCAGCGGGGATTCCTACGCACTTTTAAAAACCATTCCGTTGAACCCTTACTCTACGCCAGCGGACAAACGCGAACCCGACAACGGAATTCTGGATACGGCAACGGGGCTGTTCTACATCGGCGATCGCGGTGACCGCTCTAAACAAGGCACCAAAGGCTCGATCGAAATCGTTGACACCAAGAATGGAAAATATGTGGGAAGCATAACGCTGGATGACAACGATCCTGCTGGGCTGGCACTGGATTCTTCGACGCCGAATCTGTACGTGGTTCTAGGCGCAACCAGCCGCGTCGCTGTCATTAATCGCGTAAAGCGCGTGGTTACAACTATGTGGCCGATCACAGCTGAGGCTCCTTTACCCCACGCCTTGGGACTGGATGCGGACCATCATCGCTTATTCATCGGCAGTCGCGTGAAAAAGGGTCACATCTACAAGCCTGGAAAACTGGTTGTGATGAACAGCGAAAACGGGAGCATTGTGCAGGTGCTCGATAGCGAAGGAGGCGTCGACGAAGTGGTCTATGATTCCCCGACCCAGCGGGTGTATTTCACCGGGACCACAGGCGGCGTGGATGTTTTCAAGCAGGTGGATCCGGACCACTACGAACGCTTAGGATTGGTGGCAAGTTCACCAATTGCAAAGACCTCAATTCTGGTTCCGGAGTTGAATGGGTTCTACGTGATTGCGCCGAAGCATGTGATCTTGACTCCGCCTGTTCCCGAATCGACTGAAGCGACGATTGAGGACGCCAAGATCTTGGTATACGAAGTAGAAAAATAACCAACTGTAACTGAAACGTCCGAGTCCGGGACGACAAGCAGCTTGTAGCTTCGGGTCGCTACCTGCTCGTCTATCCCCGCCCCAACCATGCCACAGTCCCCCAACAGTCCTCAGCCGGCGGCTAAGTCGAAGTCGACAAACAGCAGCTTCGCGTCATTCGTCGAAACAACGCCACGTTAATGATAGTCACGTACTCATGTCCGCCGATGAGGGGGTGTTCGGTGAACAGCTTAAAATTGGTTCGTGTCCCGGTTGTGATTACTCAATAATCAACCGCACTCGTCCTTTGATTCTCTTGCTCTTCGCTGCGACATCCGTCTCCGCTGCTGATCTCGCCAAGATCAGGATTCTCGCGCCTGGCGAGACCATCGCTAGAGCTTAATCGCGAGATGGCAGCGCCGATTACCAATCGGGCGAGGTTTCGGTCGATGCTCTGCTCAAAGCGACCGGGCGTGCATAACGTGCGGGCTTTGTCATCGACCTAATAAATGTCGGACTGAACGGACCGCACGTCGGCCCAGTCCGGGTTGGGAGTCGTCAAATTGCTATGGGCATGGGTGCTAGTCTGATTAATTGTTGGTAAGGCGTAAGCGACAAGCCACTCTGACTTCCTCGAAGGACTCCTGACCTGCTGGCTCGCCACGGTTCAACTTCTGGAATTGACCATCACTTCTCCAGACCCGAGAAAACGAGCTAACGTGCATGTCGTGGCCTCAATCGCCACCTAGTTACCTGTTTTTCCCCTTGACAGTCTAGGAGAGAAAGTGGAAATATATCTCTCCTAGGAAGTCTAGGAGAACCCCCCCGTGGACGACCAGCTCGAGCTTCTGCAAGGCACGCTGGACATGCTCATCCTAAAAGCCATCTCCCTCGGACCATTGCACGGCTACGGAATCCTGTTGCGAATCCAGCAGATTTCAAAAGATCGCCTGGAAATTCCCCAAGGTTCTCTCTACCCGGCGCTCTACCGTCTTGAGCATCAAGGATGGATCAGCAGCGAATGGGGAGAATCCGAGAACAAGCGCAAAGCCAAGTACTACCGGCTTACTCGAACTGGAAAGCGTAAATTCCTGAGCGAGACGGAGAAGTGGAATCGAATGGCCGATGTGATCGCCCAGATCTTGCGAACCCGCCCGGAGCAGGTATGAGCCTTTGGCGCCGCAGCTGGAACTGGCTGCGCGATGTCTCCCGCCTCTCTCGGGTGGAGAGCGAGATGGACACCGAACTCCGCTCTCATCTCGAAGCCTATACGGATGATCTGATCCACAGCGGCCTGTCTCCCGAAGAGGCCAGCCGTCGAGCGAGCCTGGAATTCGGCAGCATCGAGCAAACTAAGAACGAGTGCCGAAGCGCCCGCGGCATCAACCTGGTCGAAACCGTTTCTCAGGATTTGCGCTATGCGTTGTGCATCCAGCGAAAGAGTTGGAGTTTCGCCGCAGTGGCGGTTCCCACTTTGGCGTTAGGCATCGGCACTGCAGCCGCGATCTTCGGCGTGGTAAAGGTGGTGATCTTCGACCCTCTGCCTTTTCGCGAACCCCAAAATCTGGTCCACATCTGGGAAGGCCACGAGCATTATCACCGCGGCGATCAAGCTTATTTCAGCTCCGGTCGCCCGGCCGCGCTCTACGACTGGCGCGTGCAGAGCCAGAGCTTCGCGACCATCACTGCATACAAATGGCGAACGCTGCTCCTGACCGACAACAAACGGGCCGAACTCGTAGCGGGCCAGGAAGTCTATGACCAATTCTTTGAAACTCTGGGAACCGCCGCCTATCGCGGACGCCCCTTGCAATCCAGCGACTATCAAGCGAATTCTCCCCACGTCGTTGTCATCAGCTACGCCATGTGGAAGAAACGCCTGGGCGCAGACCCAGCTGTGATTGGCCGGCGAATCTCGCTGGACCGCGAATCGTGCGAGATCGTCGGCGTAATGCCGCCAGGATTTTTCCCCGCCTCGGCAAACCGCTACCCGGAACTATGGACGCCGCACTGGGCGAACGAAGCAGACAAAGAGGATCTGAAGACCTGGGGACTATTTCCCTTAGCGCGACTCAAGCCAGGCGTCACCTGGCAGCAGGCGCAAACAGAATTGGATGTAATTTCTGCCCGCAGCCTGCAGGATCATCCAAACATCGAACCCGTCGGCGGCGTAGTCGTTCCCATGGACGCACAACTGATTGGCAGCAGCTGGAAACTACTCTTGCTGCTCGGCGTGGGCGTCGGCCTCCTGCTACTGGTCGCGTGCGTCAATGTAGCCAACCTGCTGTTGGCGCAAGCGGTCGATCGCGAGCGAGAATTCGCCATCCGCACCGCTCTCGGAGCGAGGCGTACGCGGATCGTGCTGCAGCTCTTCACCGAAAGCTTGGTATTTTCCCTTACCGCCGGAATGCTGGGCATTGCCGTCGCCGCGGCCGCCACGCGAGGTCTATTGACGATGCTGCCACGAGTGGCAATTCTCCCCCGCCTCGACTCGGTGAAGATCGATTTCGGAATCGTGATCTTCACCGGCGCGCTGACCTTGCTGGCCAGCCTCGCTTTCAGCTTTGTCCCCCTGCTGCGCATCTCCTGGAAATGGAAGTACACCGCTCTAAAGAACGAGGGCCGTGCCTTTTCCACGACGAAAACCAAGCGCCGGATGGGGCAACTGCTCGTCGTCAGCGAGTTCGTCTTTTCGCTCGTCCTGCTGATCCTCGGGGTACTGCTCACCAGGAGTTTCGTAAAGTTGCAGCACATCAATCCTGGCTTCGATGTCAACAATCTGTTGGCGTCCCGTTTGATTGTTCCCGAGGTCAACTACGGAAAATTCACCTGGGGTGAGAAGGATGCGCGCCGCGAGAAGTTATACGAGCGAGTCGAGCGAGTCTTAACCGATGTGCCGGGCGTCGAGTCTGTCGCGATGGCCGCCAATCTGCCGCTCATACAAGGCTTCAATGCGTCGCCGGTGCTTGTGACCGGCAGGGCTCCTCAGCCCGAGGCGACCAAGCCGAACTTCAGCGAGGACGAAAGCACAGGCACGCAGGTAGTGAATCCCCGGTATTTCCAGACCCTCGGCGTCAAGCTCGTAGAAGGACGTTTCTTCGACGAGCACGATCGCGACGGCGCCCCCAAGGTGGCCATCGTGAACCAAGCCTTCGCACGCAAGTTCTTTCCCAATGAAGATCCTGTCGGCCGCGAAGCCACGGTCTGGTTTGCCAAAACGATCATTATCGGGGTCACTGCCGATTTCAGGATCAACGCGCTCGATCGACAAACGTTGCCCGAGATTTTCTGGTGCATCCGTCAGGTTTCTGCACCCAATGTTTGGATCCTGACCAGGGGCAAGTCGAATTCTTTATCGTTGGGAGAAACCTTGCGGCGGAAGATTCAAGATCTCGACCCAGATTTGCCGCTGCAAGAGATGCAGCCCATGCAGGACGTCCTCGCTGACTCTCTGTCTCTTCAGCGTGTCTCCGCGGCTCTGATCACTTTGGTGGCGGTCCTCGCGATCATTCTGGCTGGTGCCGGAATCTATAGCGTCATGTCGTACTCGGTTCGCCACCGCCGGAAAGAAATGGGAATCCGCATCGCCTTCGGTGCCAACCGCCATGACGTAGCGGGCTTGGTTGTCGGCGAAGCCTGCCGTTTGGGAATCGTCGGCTCTATTGTTGGATGCGCTGTCGCCGCCGTGATCGGACAATTGGCCACGCATAGCGTCTACATCTCCCCGGAGCAGGCATCCAGTCTCACACCAGTGAGTCTGAGTCCAGCAGCGTTCCTGGCGTGCGCCGCCTTCCTTTTTGTTCTTGCCATTGCAGCCAGCTACGTCCCAGCGCGAAGTGTCCTGCAGGTGGATCCATTGCTTTCCCTGCGGGACGAATAGCTTGAGAAACTTCCTGCGTCAGCAGAGCCATTCCGCTCCGGCGGAAGTAATTTACCAGTTCCCTGAGATGTAGCGCTGCAGAGTCGACCTTCGTCCTCTCTGCTCTTATTGCCGACGCTCCTAAAGGACTTGCAGAAGCTGACGGGCGGTTCACGATCTTTGTGACTGCCTAACCGGACGGAAAATGGTTTTGGTTTGCAGTTACGGGGTCCTCCTCCGCGGGTATCGGACGTTCGTGCACGATCATCCAGTTAATCCCGAAACGATCCCGGAGTTGGCCGAATCGAGAGGCAAAGAACGTCTCTTGTATAGGCATGAATACCTGACCACCGTCGGAAAGGGCTGCAAAGACACGATCCGCTTCGTTGTCGCTGTCCGTGTTCAAAGTCAGGTACGCACTCCGCATCGGCTCCTGCGTTCGGGATGTCCGCGGCCCAAACCTCCGTCCCACTGATCGAGATGCGCGCATGTAGAACTGCATCTTTCCAGTCTTGCGTCACGTGGCTTTGACCGGGAGCTTGACCGTGCGTCATCATTGTGCCCACCTTCGCGCCTAGATGCTCTTTGTAGTAGCGGAAGGCCTCCGCGCGGTTGCCCGGGAAATTGACATAAGTAGTCATGTTCGTTGTTCGCATCTCCTTCTCAATACCTGAACGGATTCAACTCCTCCTACTTCGTCCGTCCCTTGAATCTGGCGTAGTTTCAACCAAGCGACGATCGCATCAGCTTCGACAGCAGGCTCCAACAAAGCCTTGCTTCTTGGCGAGTTTCTTGAATTCTTCCGGCGGCTTCCCTGTTTTCCCTTTTGATGTTGTCCATATAAGTCTGAAACGACATCTGGGGTCCCTCTTATGCTGATCTGCCTTGTAAGATGATGGATTCTAGCCGTCTGTCCCGTAGGACCAATGATGTCCAAACCACGAGGGCAAACAGAATCGGGAACACGTCATTGAACACAGGGGTGCTAGCCCGGATGTTGCTCGCAACTGACCCTCCAAGATGCCGGTGAGAAGAATGGCCCCGAATACCGCAGTGCGCGGTATCACGTACAGAGCGGCACAAAGCAGGAGGGTTATGCCGATCCCCACGATTGTGGATTCGGCATAGCCGAGCCGGACCGTTGCCTGGATTACAGAGGGCGGCTTGAACAGCTTCATGCCTCCGTCCATGACCAAAAACAGGACCGCCAGCGTGCTGAGGACTCGGCCTCCCCATAAGCGGGCCTTGGAAATGCTCGACGTCTGCGGTTCCATGGTGCGTGTCTCCATCGGTGTTGAAATTGCGTGTGCGCTCATCGTTTGTGTCTTCCTTACGAACCTTTGACTGTGGCCAAAGATCAAACTCATCGCTTCCGCGAAAGATTTTTCGAGAGATCGCTAAGTCCAAGAAATCACGATAGAAAAGTCAGAGGGAAATCGAACCGGGGAAACAACTTCTCCGTGTCTAGGAACGAGTTGACGGCGGAGATTCGGTCGCCAGAGAGTTCCAGAACGATCAAAGCCCATGCTTTGTGGCCGTCGTCCGGGCTTGGACGATACTGGGCGAACGCCGGCCAACCGCACGCGGCAGTGGGAATGAGCCGCGAGCCGCGACACCCGCAACCCAGTCCCAGCATCCACCTACGAATTTCCTGTGGCCCTTGCAACCAGAGCGAATACGGCGGCATGCAGAACGTCGCATCCCGAACCATCAGGGCCGTGAGGCTATCAATGTCGTAGCTCTCGAATGCAACAACGTACTGCCGCAGCATGTCCTGTTGGGCTCGAGTGAGCTCTGGCGGTTCCCCTTCACGTGGTTTAGCCAGCGTCGAGCCTGCCCTCTGCAGGGCACTGTTGACGGATGCAACCGACGTTTCTAACATCTCCGCAACCTCGGCCGCGGAGTACCCCAGGACCTCCGTCAGGAGCAGCACAGCGCGCTGTTTCGGCGCGAGATGCTGTAGCGCCGCCACGAAAGCCAGGCGAACACTTTGGCGAAGCATTGCTCGTTGCGACGGGTCGGCTTCGGCTGGCACAATTTGAGCGTCGAGAATTGGCTCAATCCAATAGGCGCTCGGACGTTGCGTGAGAGACTCGATAGGGGGTCCACCGGATGAAGGGGATCCTTCCTCGATGGGGCGCGCCCGACGACCACGATCCTTCAACTCGTCCAGGCAAACATTCGTGGCTATACGGTACAACCAGGTGCTAACGGACGAGCGCCCGTCGAACTGGCCCCAGGCTCGCCACGCCAGGATCATCGTTTCTTGCACCGCATCGTCGGCGTCAAAAACAGAACCCAACATGCGATAGCAGTGTCCCGCTAAAGCGGGGCGATGAGTTTCCAGGTTGGCGATATCGCTGGCCATGCGGCAAAGAATGATTGTAGCCCCGCCTGAGAGAGAGCGATACTCCGCGAAAGGATGAGAGATCGTCTGTAACGGTCCGCTGTTTACGAGCAACCAATTGGTGCATTGCCTGCGAACCGGAAGTTATCCACAAGCGGGCTTGTGGGAAATGCGACAGAACATCCTCTGTACAGCTGCGAACTACAATGTGCGAGAACCACTGTGCCAGCTGTGTGCCGGAATTCTAGCCGACCTCGACAAGAACGAAGGGCTGTCGGTCAGCCGCTCACCAAAAAGACCACCAGCTGCGAAACTCCCCTGAAGCCGACTTGTGTAGAATCAACCCGACTCGCGCCGACATCAAAGAGGCTATGTTTCAACGTCCTCTACTTGGATTGGCCAGAGCATTTTTTGTGTTTCTGCTCTGTCTGTGTGCGGTACAGGCAAGCGCCCAGGAATGCGATAATACGGGTAGCTATCCCAGTCCCGGCGGCAAGAACGCGCTCTCTGCGACGACATTACCCGATGCGCCCAGCGCACATCAGCAGCCAGTGTCCTCCAGCTCCGCGCCGCAGTCCCCCTCCTCGAACCCGGAGGAGGGCCAGCAGACCAAGCGGATCCTTGGCATCATTCCAAACTTTCGTGCCGTAAGCGTCGACACTCACCTGCCACCCGAAACTCCCAAAGAGAAATTCATGGGCTTCGTTCATGATAGCTTCGATTATTCGTCGTTCATTTGGATCGGCGCGCTCGCCGGCGTGTCGCAGCTTAAGAATTCGACGCCGGAGTTCGGCCAAGGTGCGGCAGGTTACGGCCGCTACTACTGGCATACCTTTGTCGACCAGGCAAATGAGAACCTGTGGGTAGAATTCTTGCTTCCCGTTGCGACCCGCCAGGATCCTCGCTACTACACCCTGGGGCGGCGAAGTGCGAGTGGACACAACGGACCACTCAAGCGGGCGGGGTACGCGGTCAGCCGCCTTTTTATCACGCGCAAGGATTCAGGCGGAAATACCTTTAACGTCAGCGAGGTTGGCGGATCCGGAGCAGCCGCCGCCATGTCCAATCTTTATTATCCCAGTACCCAGCGGACCTGGACTAAGACCTATCAGCGATGGATACTAAATATCTCCCTCGATGGAATGACCAACGTGTTTCGGGAGTTCTGGCCAGACATTAACCATGCCATCTTCCACGGCAAGTAGCTTTACTCGCGACGCCCAAGCTGGCTGTGCG
>JBPYDQ010000719.1:0-7468 GCA_051986135.1 Terriglobales bacterium
CTTACCTCAGTCGTGAGCAAAAGCAAGAGAAATCGTTAAGTACCTACGGAGTTCTACGGATCTAACCGAGCCTGGTTATTGCCGAAGATATGCTGGATAGTTCACGTACAGCAGGTTATGCCGGTGAGGACGTAATTAATCCAACGAGAACCAACACGACCTTAAGCTCTCGTTCTCGAATTATGGCTTCTCTCCTGATACGCAGTTGTTGAGATCAAGGCCAGATTACAACGATCCAGAATCGGACTACCTCTGTCACCTATGCGACCCGGTAGCGACGAGGGGGCACGATGATTAGTTACAATTCCAGGATTATTGCTACTTGTGCCATTTGAGAAAACCGAAGATGAAGCAACTTGTCATCGTGGCGACGACATTTGTGCTCTCAGCGCGATAGCGCAAACGGCGCCGGTCAATTCATCTCTGCTCGACCATTTCTCCGGCAAGTGGCTGCTGCGGTGGACAGTGGGCAAGCAACTGGTGAAACATGGCCTCGTTTATAAGGGCAACTTGCATCCTTTGGCCAAAAATGTGAAAGCTCAAAATAAACGGTTTAGCGTGGAATCAGACTCTCGGAAATCTGGTGTTCGAGTCCGTCTGCGAACGCACCTGTTCGAAACTGGACGATTGCTACATCGTTCGTGAACGCTTCACATAGGCGACCCGTGATCGCAGCGTTTCCCTTTGAGAATCGTGCCTCTTATGATTAATTGGTGATAATCGCCTCTCACACTCAATCCTTAATCAAATGTCCAGCGGGTAGCAGTTTTCGGGAAGCTCTTTTCGATAAGACCGAATACACGACTTGGGCGCACACGGTAGACAGGCTCAGAGCCGTCACTCCCACTCATTCCATACTTACGAAGCGATGTTGGTTCCAACTTCTTCCGGATAGCTGCGTCAGTGATGAGTTCGGCCACACCTTCGAGAATTACTGCCTCAGCAGCATTCTGCGTACCAACAATACAGTTTGGATTTTTTGCCAGGTTGCGTGCCTTTTGAGTCTTACTGCCTGTACCAAACCAAAATGCATGGTCGAGCCACAACCCCCAGATGATCATGGCGTGGGGCCGACCATCGGGCCGTACGGTCACGATCCAGTACTCACGAGACTCGGTCAGGGTCTTCACCGCCCATTTCCAGTGCAACAAGCCGGTTTTGCTCTTGCTGATTCCGTAATCAGGAATCCGCGGTCGTTCGGTGCGCGGCACTGCCTTGCTCGGTTTCAACTCTGGCATGGAAACCTCCAATGACGGGCGAGATGCGACTGCGAAACCTGATGGGCTCCTAGCAAAGCTAACGGATTGTATCGGATACTCGGCAATGGCGGTAATTGTTGATAAGTTCCTAACGTGCTCAACGATCGCCTTCATTAGAAACAGACGGCTCCGTCGACACCGCAACAGCCAGAGCTAGAAATCGAACCGTTCGCGGTAACTCCGCACCGCTCTGCGGGCGCATCGCACAATTGAGAGTCGAGGAAAATAATGGTGTCAGCAGCACCCAGCCGTACTTTGACGACGTTGTAGCGGCCGAGGTCGCGATCCATGATCCACTCGTCGGGTGACATCGCGACAGCCCCGGGTTGGTCCAGCTTTGCAAAGGCGGCAACGAGCAATCGGCATCGGTTCGCCGTGCGGGCGCTACTCTACCACGCTTTTTCCTGACTTTGAAGAACTGCGCCTTCCGAGCCTTCCGAGCCTTCCGAGTGTAGGTACCATCCCGCGCGGTTTGTTTTACTTTTTCTTGGTGCCCTGATGGCGCAGGACGCATCGATAGCACCTCGCTGATATTCCACCACCACCCGTTTGGCAACGCTGAACTTGGCCGAACGGCTCAACCAAATTGTCTTCAGCGTTTGCCCTCCCGGCTGTCCGCCGTTATGTTGTCGATCTTCTGCATGATCCTCTCGGCCCACTGCACCCCAGCGGCCACGATTGAACGCCCACGCGGAGTGTCTCGCGTGTCGAACAGCTCCTCCGTGGTTTTCAGGTGACGCGCTACTAAGATTCCAGCGATGATGCCCGGCACTCTTTTGCGACCTTCATCCATCCGGGCATCCTATGCCTTCGCCTTTTGTTCGTCCATCCGTCTGATACCTTACTGAGTCCCGATGCTCTCCGCACCTGTGTCTCTAAGGCCGTAAGATACATCCCTTCAATGATCCAGGGTGGATATTTGAACTAAAGTATGACAGTTTCCGCGCCCTCGCAGTGGTTGAATGGTTGAATACGGAAGCTGTACTCTCTTTTCTCGCAATGGGCACGCCTTTCGATCGTTCGCGGACTTGGCAACCAAGATCGGCAAGGTCCTGATGCCGCGTTCCTTGGTGCTGGATGGCGAGATTGTTTGCATTGGTGATCGCGGCCACTGCCAATTCAACGATCTGCTATTCAGGCGAGGTCAACCGCGCTTTGTGGCTTTTGATCTTCTCGATTCCGGTGGCAGGGGCGTGCGGCACGACCTCTTGTGGATCGCAAGCGTGAATTGCGGCGGATTATCGGTAGCCGTCACCGATTATCTACGCGGATCACATCGAGGGCCCTGGAGTTGCGCTCTTTGAAAAGTGCTGCGAACTTGATCTCGAGGGCATCGTAGCCAAGTACAAGCACGCGCCGTATGACCCAGGGCAGGCGACTTGGTTCAAGATACGCAACCGCACTATTCTCAAATGCTAGGTCGCGAGGGACTGTTCGAGCAGGAGCGACATCGGGAGCCAGTGCCGCGCATTCCTCAAAATGAGCGGAAATCAGGGGTGAGGGCTGCCGGCTTGTACGCGAATAATGGCAGCGAGCAATCCAAAAGCGAAAAGGCCGCGGCGAAGGCCGTGGAAGAGACGCGCCCGGCGAAGTCCAAAAACAGGCTTTTCCGCCTAAACCGGTGAAGGTGGCTCCCTTATCGCCGGTGCTGACAGCGGTTGGTCTGAAGTAAAGCCAAATTCTGCTTATCGTAAGCAGAGAATTCAGCACGAGTCAGGCAGATCAGTCGATGTCTGTCAATAATGCCAGTAGGCTGGACCGTCATTCAGCCGCTAAACATAAGAAAGTGAACCAGAGCAATCCGGAAGACGGATGTGAAAATTGCGTGCCGGGATTTTGTTGTTGCTTCTGCATAGCGAAACTTCAGCCAGCCTAGCCGGACCGTCGCCAGGTGATGTGGCCACAGTGAGCTGAAGTATCAATGAGTAATAGTGATATCCACGTGCCCAAGGTCGTGTTTAGCGAGATTATTCGCTTAGCCTACGACACGTTTTGCAGGGATAAGCTGCGATTTTTTCTGACGGCATCAGGAATGGTCGTGGGCACAGCTTCGCTGATTCTAGTAGTCACAATCGTCATGACCGGAAAGAAATACGTCTTGGATCTGATTCAAGGCATCGGCGTAAACATGGTCGTAGTTGAATATCAGGGCGGCGAGAAAGGCGTTGATTTCTTAACGATTGACGACATGCGCGCTGCATTGCGGCAAGTGTCGGGTATTAAGGCCGCATCTCCCGTGGTTCCGCTTACGAAGCGGATTCCAATCCACCTGGGGCGTGAGCGCGATCTCCATATCCTTGGTGTTTTCCCCGAATACGGCGCAGTGCGCAATCTTGTGCTTCTATCAGGCAGATTTTTCGATGAGCAGGACGAGCAGGCACGCAACAAAGTTGGCCTCATTACACAAGCACTCGCCCAGCAACTGTACGGATCAGTAGATGAAGCGGTGGGAAAGGTTGTGAAACTGGGCGGTTTGCCGTTCACGATCATTGGAGTCTTTAGAGAGCGGGTTGACACCTTCGGAGGTTCGGAGGTGACCAACAACACCATGCTGGTTCCTTATAACGTGATCCGATACTTTATTAGCTCGCCGGCAGTACAGCAGATCTATTTCTCCGCCGCGGAACCCTCCCGCGTAGTCACGGTCACTGAACAAATACGAAGGGTTATTCGATCCCGACATCGTCCGGAGTCGTCCTATTTTGTGCAAAACCTTACCCAAGTAGTCGCAATGGCGGAACGGACTGCCAATGCCCTCGCCTGGCTCTTGCTATTGATTGCAGCGGCCACGCTCCTGGTGAGTGGCATCGGAATCATGAACATAATGTTGGCAACCGTAAATTCTCGTATTAGCGAGATTGGCATACGCAAAGCAGTCGGTGCGACGAAGCGAGAAATTCTTTTTCAATTCCTGGCAGAAGCGATCCTTATTTCTTTCTTAGGAGGCTCTGCTGGAGTGATCCTCGGACTGTCGCTGCCGTTATCCGTAAGTCTCTTTACCGGATACTCCATCCCCATCTCGTGGCTGTCTGTAGTAGTGGCGATTGTAGTCTCGTCCTCGGTAGGCATTCTTTTCGGAACAGCTCCGGCGACGGTTGCGGCCAAATTGGATCCGGCGGAGAGTATGCGCCATGAATGACCTTCTGCAGCTTGCAACTGCTCTAACGGGATACAACACCTGCCGGATAACGACTATCGCTCGGGTTTTGACACTTGCTTCTGTCTTGCTGTTTTCCTACTCACCGAGCTGGTCGCAGATGCAACACATGCATCATGAACACCCAGGTATGTCGACATCAACCCAAGGCCCCACAATGGAACAATTCCTAAGCTGGAAGCGCGAGAGTGAAGGGAATCATCACCTTGTCGGACTCTCCGTGGTTCTGAGCGGCCTTTTCATCCTGGTCCAAGGCATCCTGACGAAGAAGTTGGTCGCTCTACGCTATGTTTGGCCTACCTGCTTCTTGCTTTCAGGCTTATTCGTCCTTGTGTACAGCGATACGGAGCTCTGGCCCTTTGGGCCAAAGCCATGGATTGACGGCACTATAACGAATCCCGAAGTTATCCAGCACAAGATTTTCGCACTTTTGCTTCTAGGTGTTGGCCTTATTGAACTGCAAAGAGCGCGTGAGCGTCTCAATAGCGTGTGGGCTGCGTGGGTGTTTCCCTCGCTCGCGGTGGCGGGTTCCATTCTATTGCTCTTCCATTCTCATAGTGCGGGAATGCTGGGCCCAAACCACATGGCGGTCCATGCGCGTATTCAGGCCGAGCACTTTAGCTACGCAGTCATCGGTGTCGGCATTGGCCTGGCCAAAGGCTTGGCGGGCATCAACTCAAGATGGCAGAGCTTTTTCGCGAGGCTCTGGCCGACGTTAATGGTTGTCCTGGGTGTTCTTTTATTGCGTTATGTGGAATAGCTCGCTCGGCAGGCCCCAACTCGCTCTCTTAAAGAGGTCAGATCGAACGGCCTAGTGTAAGTGGGGCGTGAGGCTTACTGGCGTTGATCTTTCAGTTCGAAAGCACCAGTTTTCGGCAATTTCGCGTGTTCGGCTGGATTCTGCATAGCGCATAGAGAATAGGTCTTGTTCACAACTTCTATAGTGCGCGAGACCATGAATAGTCGTGCCGGTTCATCAGCTTACCGCAGAGCGTCAAGCGCGTATTGCATCTGCTGCCCCTCGTGGAGCGAACCATATCCTTACTCTTCCAAAATTCAGCCCTGACCTTACCTTGAGCCTGTCCAGCTATGGCTGATTCATTCGAGAACGCATCGCCGTAAGCAGTTGCTGCAGCCGCGGATCTTCCGCGCGGCCGATATGCGCAGCTGGCCTTCTCGGTTACGAGCTCTGAGGTTTCTCACCACCGAATCGGGCACATAGATGTCGGATCGCGCAGGTTGAGACCAGGTTGGTAATCTTCGAACTTCCAAAGCAAACTCGGGTCAAAGCGTCGCTATTCCCGGCAGTGATGTCCTGGAGATCGATCCTACAGGCGTTCCCCGAAACTTCGCAGCAAGTAAAGTTTTGAGCATAGTGGTTCCGAAACAACGAGGCTAGAGGTATCGCAAGAAGGAAAATTCGAATCCGATGAATATTTCGTAGGAATAAATGTCGTGGCCAGGGAATGCGGTCGTACGGGCTTCGACCTAGGGGAGGCACCGGATGGCAGAGAACGGCACCACTTCTGGGAAACTCGTTTCAGTCGCGCCGTATTAGTCTCTACCTGAAAGGCTGGTCTCGGGGCGACGATCAGTGATAGCCATCAATGAAAGGTGGCTTACAATCGAGTGGTGCGGTTACCGACGTGAGGCACTGCTTGTCAGTGCCATTCATGTGAGACTAGTGCCATTCACGTGGCACCCACGAGCTATTTCAAGTATGTGGGAATCGAGTAGAGTTACTTCAGGCAAAAAAGAGTGAATGGCCAAAGCGGTCAGCTTACCACGTCTGGCAACTGTACACGCCTCCAACAGCCATTCACCCGGGAAAGAGGATAGTCGATAGGGCGGATATTCCCATGGCACGAACGTGCCATTTATCAAGGGGACCCTGATCGATTTCAGCCGCCTGCTCCAAGATGCTGGTCGACATATCTTGCAAAGGAGGCCGATATGTTCGATCTTTCCAGGAACGTCTGTTGCCGACTAATAAGAACAGGAATTACCGTGCACCAACGATGCCGGTGACTCTGATCATTGTGCGTTGCGACCGTCGGATTACACGATTCGTTCACTGGAGCCACAGCTGTTCTCACAAGGGAAATCGATCGGCAGTTCACCGCCACAGCCGGGGGTGGAAAATTCCACGCCTTCAAAGGTGTGATCGATACCTTCGGTTTCACCATCAAGTCCCCGTAGCACACGCGGAGTTGGACATGCTGAATCTGAAGGCTGCCAACCAGAGGCTGATCGACGTTGACCACAGTTGGCCCAATCTCTGGAACAGCGCTGTTCCGTGGCGGACGCGAGCTGAATAGCTGACAGCTTTATCGCACCACTTCGGATCATCTCTCGGGAGCCTTCCTGAGCTTAATCTTCTTGCAAGCGCTGGTGGACTCGCACACGGGACCTTGGAGCGTCCAGTTTGTCATCAATGAATGCCGAATAGAAAATGGCCCATCTGTGATTGGGTCTCGCTCAACCGTTCGGAGACCTGGTGCTGCATCTGCTGAGAGTTTTTCTGGGCGCGATGCACTTGGACTGAGAGCTATCGGCAACGTTGAAGCCCTCTTTGTGCTTCACGAAGTACGAGTGAACACCCTGGAGACAACGTGGATTATCGCGTCAATCATCCTGAAACCTTCAAGCCTACACTGGCGATGATGCTTGCTTTGTCCGGAAGTGTCGATCGGAAGCTAGGCCGAAAGATTGGCGATACTAAAAGCATGCTATTCTTGTCGGCGCTCATTTTGGGATTGCCTTAGGCTTAGCCGAAGAGGAGAGACCGGGGAATTACCGAAGCACAAGTTAAAGAACTCCATGTGTGTGTCGTCAAAACCTTGTTTTTGAGCGACCAACGTTCTCAAGCTGAGCTAAAATCTAGTTTCCAGAGAGGTTCTCGACGCTGTGCTCACTTTCTTGGCCGTTGCATTGGTCTGGTTTCCGCCGACCACAAAAGACTGTCCAGTACGTCCTAAGATCACCGGGATCGCTCACGTTCGCGTGTATTCCACAGACCTCGATAATTCAACAAAGTTTTACGGCCAGATGC
>JBPYDQ010000720.1:0-5269 GCA_051986135.1 Terriglobales bacterium
CAAAGGTTGCGTTTGCCAAGGTGCCGTTCACCCATAGGGACTTCCCGTCCGGGGCCACGCCTATTCCGTGAGAAGGCGTTCCCAGCCGTCCCTCGGTAGCGCCGAAACCTCCAGGTTCATCCGGGAGCTTAATCCTGGTCACTTCCGCGCGTTTCGCGAAGTCCACAACCGCGAATCCATTGAAGTCCGACAGCTGCACGAAGATGCGGCTGGTGGATCCGTCAGCTTTACGCTCAAACGCCATCGGACGTACACCTCGGTCAAACTTCAGCTTCCAGGCAACTTCTTCCCGATTCAAGTCAATGACACTTGCAATTTTGTTCTCGATCGAACCACTTACCACGTACTTACCATCCGGGGTAAGGTAGATGTTGTGTACGCCTCCGTCAACGGCAATGTTTTTCACTCGCCGCAGCAAAGTTGTATCGACAACATCCACTGAACCTGGCTGAGAACGGATGCCAACCAGCACGCGGTCCCCTTCCTTCGTGATGGTAATGTTGTTGGGCCGGCCGCTGAGAGCAACTTTCTGAAGAATTGTCCCGCTTTTTCGGTCAACTACATCGAGCACGCTCTCTGATTCATTGCTGATGTAAACGCGGTTGCCGTCGGGGGAGAAGGTAACCCCGTGTGGCAGTTCGATTCCTCGAATCACCTGGACAACCCGATTGTCGGCTCCATCAATGACGTCGACAGTGTCGGCGGCGCTGTTGGTTACATATATCCAACTTGCCGTGGAGCTGGCCGCTTGGGGAGGCTCGGGCGGATCGCCTTTTATCCAGTTCGCAATGGTCTGCCAGTCCGGATCGTTTTTTGACTCGAACTGTCGTCCGCCGGAATGAAACGCGTCTCCTCCGGCTTCGGGCGCGAGCGGGTGCACCAGCAACCTGCTGGAACCGGGATCGCCGGGCACAACTACCTCGAGCACACTCTGGAAATTTTGCCGCGATTGCTCGTCAGTCCAGCCGTTGGCTCCGGCCGCTAATGACGCCAGATGAAACGTCCTGCCGGCCAGGATATGACAGCTGTAACAGCGAGCATGTCCAGAACGCTGCTTCAAGAAGATCGGTTCGATATCAGCTTTGAATACTTCAAAGCTGAGTGGCGGGGTTCTGACCGCAGCGGAGCTTGATGTCGCCACCGAAGGTGACGCTGCTTTTACCCATTCGGCCAATACTTGCCATTCCGGATCGGCCTCGGAAGTCCAGAATTTTCCGCCTCCATGCGTAGGATCACCTCCGGCCTCGGGTGCTAAAGGATGGAGCAACAGGCGGCTTTGTAATGGCTGGGCAGGAGTCACTAGCTTCGAGACGAACTCGAAATTCTTTCGGGACTGCTCTTCGGTCCAGCTCTCATGCCCGGGCTCCATCTTTTCGAGACGAAAGCGGGTGGAAAGGGCCGAGTGGCAATCGTAACAGCGAATCCCACCTTGCCGCTTTTTGAGAAAAATCGGCTCGATGCGGGTGCGATATGCCTGGAAATCGAGGGTGGATTGCTGCTGGACCTGGGTTGCGGATACGAGAAGATTGGTCAGCAGGACGAAGAGGACCAGGTGAAAAAGAGGGGCAGGCTGGGGAAGTCGGCAATCGGTTTCGCTATGGCCGACTGCCGGGAACCTGCCCTGGATTTCATCGGACCTTATCAACGTTAGAAGATCACCTTGACGGCAAACTGAATCTCCCGCGCCGTGGTTGTGGTCCTGGTCAGCAATCCCGCTACGGACGACAGAGTTCCAGTGCCATCGAAGATGTCCGAGTTGTTAGGCATAGCGGGAGGCGCAAAATTGGCATGATTCAAGATATTGAAGAGTTCGGCGCGGAACTGTATGTTAAACCGCTCCGAGATGCTTGGAATGTAGTTGTTCTTGAAAATCGAGAAGTCCAGTTCGGTTACACCCGGCCCAGTGATGATGTTCCGGCCGGCATTGCCGCGAAGGTTAAAGCATCGCAGATCGCCCGGCGCCAGCGCAGCGCCGAGACTCACCGGGGCTGGATCGCAATTCGCATTCCACCAGGCGAGGTTGGGTGCGGTGGGAACGGCAAAACAGTTTGTCTTGATATAGTTGTTGGGGTTCCCGGGATTCGTCAGCGTATTGCAGCCGGCGCCAGTCAAGCGGTTGGGCACATCCCAGTCGTCGCTGCTTAACGAATTAAGCGGATCCGATCCGGTTCCAAACGTCGGTGTGATGGGCACTCCGTCGCTGGCCGTGAAGATCAGACCAAGCTCCCATCCACCTAAGGCCCATCGCGCTGGCGCCAGCGATGTCCTCGGGGTGGGAGCCTCCCAAGTCCCGTTTACTACCAATACGCGTCCCACGTTGAAATCGGAGATGGCGCGATTCAACCTTAGGTCAAACCAGGGCAAGCTGGAGATGGAATTCCCGAAAGTGTCGCCTGCCAGGCTGGCAGAACTTGTGTCAATGCTCTTAGACCAGGTGTAAGTTCCCTGCATCTGGAAACCATGACTCAGGCGCTTCGCCAGCTGCAGCTCGAGGGCATTGTAGTAAGAATGGCCCTCGTAAATCATGGTACGGACGGAACCAAATGCGGGATTAATCGTCGCTGGAGCGGCACACTGCGACGGATCGCTTTGTGATGGATCCAGCTGATTGCATTGGGATGAATAGAGGTTCCCGAGTGCATCGACCTTTGGCCACAGATAGCCGTACGGGGTCTTGGTAGGGATGACCAGGTCGCCTTCGTCGGCTCGGAAAGGTTGGTGAATGCCGCGCGACCCCACGTAGGCGATCATGCCCGCCAGGGTAGGCGTGATCTGCTGCTGGAGGTTTAGATTCCATTGCACCACGTAATCACGCTTGGGATTGGGACTGATGTACGTTGACCGCAAGGTGTTCGCCGGATAGCTGGTGATTCCATTGTAGAACGTGCCCGCACCCGGATTGTTCACGTTCGTATACGAGAAGAAAGGCGCCGCTTGGTTGGTCAAGAGAATCATCTGGTAAGTCAAGGGCAGCACATCGAACATGCCCACCCCGCCGCGCAGCGCGGTTTTACCATTGCGAAACACATCCCAGGCGAATCCCACACGCGGCTCAAAATTTCGAGTGGTGGGGTTGCTGAAGAAGGGGTCGCCGAGATGTGGTGCCGACGATCCCAGCCATGGCAAGTTAGCCAGCTTTCCGCTGGTTTCCGTGGGCACGGTGGACATCTCGTAGCGAAGTCCGAGATTCAGTGTTACGTTCGGACGCCACCGCCAGTCATCCTGGAGGTAGAGACCGAAGATACTTTGTCGAAGATTACGCGGAGATAGGGTACTGGCTATTCCGCCCTGAAACTTTTTAGGGTTGTTGGTCAAAAAACCCTGAACATCGGCGAAATGCCAAATACCGTTAGGGTCGGTGTCCGCGATTTGGTTGAGCATATCGCGCTCAAACATGCCTCCAAAACGAATGGAGTGAGTCCCCGCAGTGTAGAACGCATCATCGTAGAGTTGGAGAGCATTCCAGTGGTAGTAGTAGGTAGGACTGCCGCCGATTCCACCGGTAAAGTCACTTAATCCGTTTACAAGCACCTGCGCCGCATCCCTGCCCGGGAAAGTTGCCAGAGACTTGTCAGCCGCCAACGGATTGATGGCTTTTAAGCTTTCATTGTTCTTCACGCCCTCATGATTGCCACCAACGCGGAAGGAGTTGGCGAAGTTCGGTTTGAACGTGTGCGTCTCCTCAATGGAGAGGATCTGTCTGGCGGTTAAAGTGTCGAAAAGGACATTGTTCAATCCATCGGGTGAAGAGTACGGCGTTCTATCGAATACATAGGTGCCAAACAAACTGTCGCTTTCGGACAGCTTGTGATCGATGCGTGTCGTCAGAAAATTTTCGTTGATGACTTGCTGGCCGGCGAAGGAATACTCCGCGATGTCTCCATTTCCGATGCCGGGGCCGTTGGGAAGGGGATAAAAGGGCAGATACTGCTTGGCACGCAAATCGATGCCATTCGCGTCCGTGTTCGGACCGACGGGCAACTGGTTTGTTGTACAAGGACTACTCGGGTCGGCACCACCAGGATTGGAGCACATTAAGCCGCTGCGCGCCGCCACCGAAGGCACTGTTGTCAAAGTCGTGATGCCCTTCGACTGCCGGATGCCTTCGTAATCGGCAAAAAAGAAAGTCCGATTCTTGATGATCGGTCCTCCGACCGCTCCGCCAAACTGGTTGCGCTTGAATGGCGGAATCGAACCCACATCAAAATAGTTCCTGGAATCAAGCTGGCTGTTTCGAAGAAACTCGTAGACGCTGCCGTGAATCTCATTGGTGCCCGAACGAGTGATTGCGTTCACTACGCCGCCCGAGGTCTTGCCATATTCCGCCGAGTAATTGCTGGTCAAGACCGAGAACTCCTGGATCGCATCCACGCCCAGGTTGCCCCCTAACACACTCCCCGGGGCGCCATTGGCGTAATCGTTGATG
Organism: Terriglobales bacterium; assembly: GCA_051986135.1. Classification (GTDB taxonomy): domain Bacteria; phylum Acidobacteriota; class Terriglobia; order Terriglobales; family Acidobacteriaceae; genus Gp1-AA122. The sequence goes on from JBPYDQ010000720.1 coordinate 4,427, forward strand.
CTTACGCCATCCAGGCGGTAATTGTTTTGCTGTGGCCGAGCCCCGCTAATAGTCAGCTGTTGTCCGAATCCGCGGTTCCCGCGGTCGGTGCCAGCGGCGAACGTAGGCTGCGTCTGGATAGCTGCAACGCCGGGCTGTAATTGAGCCAGATCCGTCCAACTGCGCCCATTCAACGGCAGTTCTCTCACGGTTGTGGCATTCACCACCGCGCTGATATCTGAGCTCGTCGTCTCGACCGCGGGAGGCTCGGTACTTACCTCCACTTTCTCGAGCGCGGTTCCGATCTGCATCGTGAGATCAATGACCTGGGTGGCTCCCACAGTTAGAGGAATGCCATTCCGGATCTCGGTTTTAAAACCGGTCGCCTTGTAGGTCAGCTCATAGGTCCCCGGGAGCAGGTTGGGGGCCGTGTACAAGCCGTCCGTGTTGGTGGTGGCATTGCGGGTCACACCGGTGGCCACATTCTTTATCAAGATGTCCGCGCCGGCGATGACTCTGCCCGTGCTATCGGAGACGGTTCCGGAAATAGTTCCGCCTGCGACTTGACCGCTGGCGCGGGTCGGACCCACAAGCCCGGCAACAAAAATCGCACCGATCAAAATGCCAGCAGCTTTTCTTAACGATACAGTAGTAGGCATGGAGCACCCCTTTTTCAAAGCCACGACCTGCACGACAACCAAGACTAAAAGTGCATCGATCCAGTACCATTTAGGAGTACAAACCGTCGTATGAAGCCTCGATGACGCCCCCACACAGAACTTTTTTGAAAGGCAAAACGGACAATGTTCCGCAAACATTAACATGCAATTAAGGGGAAATGAATTCTCATTCAGAAATAAAGAA
>JBPYDQ010000721.1:0-15496 GCA_051986135.1 Terriglobales bacterium
TCAAGAAAGACCTAAAACAGCCGGTAACCTACCTGCTAGATTGGGACAGCAAACGCCAAGAACTAGTTTGGGGAGTGATGTATGGTACCGGTCAGGCGGACTCGAAAGGGGTGGGAGTTATCGACGCTACCAAGGGCAAGTTCTTGCGGGGCGGGAAGGAGCCGCTTAGGGAGCTAGAACACGCAAATCGCACCGATGTGAGCCAGTTGCGGTCAAGTGGCGGTAGTTCAGCAGGTTAGATGGGCTCGAAATCGCTCTCTCCAGAAAGTCCCGCGAGAGAGCTCGGCGGCTGTGGCGATTGGCGGCATTCTAGAATCCCTTCTCCCCATCCACGTGCTCCGGCGTGCATTTCGAGGTAAGTTCGTCGCCGGCCTCAAGTCGGCCTTACAGCGGGGGCAGTCGCCCCTTTCCGGCAATCTGGTTCCACTCGCTCAACCGAGGATTCGCCTCCTGCCTCCGACCCTGTTTCGCACAGATTGGATCGTCTACTCCAAACCACCCTTCGGCGGCCCCGAGTACGTACTCCACTACCTTGGCCGCCACACCCATCGCGTAGCCATCTCTAACCATCGACTGGTTTCCTTCGAAGGCGGCCAGGTCACCTTCCGCTGGCGAGATTCGGCTCCGAGCAATGCGCAGAAACTGATGGCGCTATCACTCGATGAGTTCTTGCGCCGCTTCCTCCTGCATCTGCTTCCCAAAGTCTTCGTTCGCATCCGCCATTTTGGCTTCCTCGCCAATCGGCGCAGAGTTAAGCTGCTCCTGCTGTGCTTCGCCGCCCTCGACTCCGCTCCAGCCCAGGCTGCTCCAAAACCATCCGCCCTCCACAACCCGAGCCCTCTTTGGCCTTGTCCCAAATACGGCGGAACCATGGTGGTCGGCGAGAAATTAACCGCCGCTCAGATCCAACTCCGCTCCCCACCCACGACCTCGATGGCTCTAGCGTGAACTCTACATCCCATTTCGAAAACTTCGCATGCTTTGCCGTGGTCGACTCCTGTCCTAGCACGCCGCGTAGCGATAGCTAATCGCGCGCGCGGTTCTTGATCCAAATGGGCGTGCCCAAAAACCCAAAGGCGCGCCGAATCTGGTTTTCGAGGAAGCGCTGGTATGAGAAGTGCAACTTGACCGGCCGGTCGGTGAAGAGAATGAAGGTAGGTGGGGACACGGCGGCCTGCGTCAGGTAGTAGATTTTCACCCTCTTGCTGACCGGAACCGAAGCGCGGTCGAAATTCACCGTTTTCAGGAAGCGATTCATCTCGCCGGTGCCGATGCGCTTTTGACGTTCGGCGGCAACCTGCTCGATCATGGGAAAAAGCTTGTCCGTGCCTTTTCCGGTTGCGGCCGATAGGAAAATGACTGGCGCGTAGGACAAGAATTTCAGGGCGTGCCGGAGCCGCTGCTCATACACGTGCTGATCGTTCGTGCGCTTTCTCTCCTGTATCCGCGCCGCCTTTGACTGGCTGATGGGGCGCTTCTGCCCGCTCAGCACCAAATCCCATTTATTGATGACGATGACGACCGATCGCCCGCTCTCGTGCGCATAGCCCGCGATGGTCGCGTCGAGAGCGCTCACGCCCTCGGTCGCATCGATGATTAGCAGCGCGATGTCGGCCGCCTCAAGATGCTTGCGCGCCATCACCACCGAGAGCTTCTCGGCCAGGAGCCGGGTCTTGCCTTTGCGGCGAATGCCGGCGGTATCAATGAAGCGGAACCTCTGAGCGTCGCGCTCGACGATTTCGTCAACCGCATCGCGAGTCGTGCCGGGGATGGGCGAGACAATCGCGCGGGAGGAGCCAGTGAGCCGGTTCAGCAGTGTTGATTTACCAACGTTCGGGTGCCCGATGATGGCAACCTTCACTTCCGCGGGAGTGGGTGGTTTCAGCTCTCGGGATTCGGCTCCTTCGACGTGCGCGACAGTGATTTGCCTGGGCAGCTGTTCAACGAGCGCATCGAGGAGTTCGTCAGTCCCGCGTCCATGCTCGGCCGAAACAGGGAACTGACGGCGAATCCCGAGGCGGTGGAAGTCCGCGATCAAGCCTTCCTGCTTGTCGCTATCGACCTTGTTAATGGCTAGAAAAACCGGTTTGCCGGTCGGCAAGAGCAGCCGCGCAAGTTCAATATCGGACGCCGCCAGCTCCGTACGCACGTCCACGACCATCACGATCGCATCCGCCTCCGACAGGGCTACTTTAGCCTGGCGGAAGATCTCAGTCGGCATGAGGTCCTTCTCTTCAGGAATGATTCCGCCGGTGTCCACCAGGCGGAGAGTTCGGCCACGCCACTCGGCCTCACCATAGAGACGATCGCGGGTAATACCGGGCTCGTCACCCACGATGGCGCGACGGGAACCGACCAGACGGTTGAACAGCGTAGACTTGCCGACATTCGGCCTTCCCACAATGGCAACGGTCGGAACCGGTGACGGCGTCCTTAGCATGGTCTCGGAATTCGGTGAGGTGTCCTTCACGTTTTGGCGGCCGCCTAATCAGAAGCTAATTGCTAATATAGCTAGCGGCCGGGGGGTGCCGAAGGGCATAAAACGTTCTTATCGCCCATCAGGCCGATTTTGCCTTTGTTATGTTCCCCGGTGGCAGAACAAGTTCCCCCGGGCCGGACGAGAAATATCAACTCCGAGTGGGAGCAATAAAGCAACGTCGGTCGATTTCGCAAGGTGGAACAGAACGCGGTTGTTGCTTCCCCGTTTCCCTGTGTTGCCGGGTTCCCTATGAGGCACATGATCATAGATCAGGTATCGTTGGCTCCCACTTTCTCCGCTTCCTCTTCTTGCCGACAGCAGAGTCTACGTCGAGAGCAACCAGCAAAGCGGTTGCATTCGCGAATAATTTTTTCCTTCTTCCAAATAGAGGCGCCTGCATTTCTTGGCAAGTCGCGGCGCCAAATTACCTGCCCGGGCCCCCGCTCGAGCGCACAGAGTGTGGCTCGAGCAGAAATACAAAGCGTAAAGAAGGGCTCTTGCGAGAGGATAGGGACGGTTGTTGGATGGTGGAAGGATGGCAAATTTCACATCCGGCAATTTGTGCGCCAAACCGTCGGGTCTTGAAAATCGAAGGTTCGCACGTCGGCCCTTTCGGTCCGAGACATGTCCCGGTAGTTTGTCCGTGCGTTTATTATAGAGACTCGTGGCCTCCGCCTCTGAGCCTGCGTTCTCCACTCCGGTGAAGCCGGTCTACACGCTTTACCAGTTCTTCGCGCCGGGAGGACTGTTGTCGCGCACCCATCCGGCTTACGAATTTCGCCGGGGGCAGCTGCAGATGGCGCAGGCCGTCGAGCAGGCACTCGACGAGAAGCGCCACCTGATTGTCGAGGCCGGAACCGGTACCGGCAAAACGCTGGCTTACCTGATGCCGGTGATCCGCTCCGGCAAGCGGGTGCTGATTTCCACGGGGAGCAAGAATCTCCAAGAACAGCTTTTCTACAAAGACATTCCGTTTCTCGAGCAGTCACTCTATCCAAGCGGCAAAGCGAAGCTGCGCGTCTGCTATATGAAGGGGCGCACCAATTATTTGTGCCGCAAGAAACTATACGACCTCACTGTTCAGCCGGTGCTCAACGGATTGGAGGAGATTGAGCAATATCGCGCCATCGCGGCTTGGGAGAAAACCACAGAGACTGGCGACCGGGCAGAACTGGCTTCCTTGCCCGAGGCGAGCGCGCTGTGGCCGAAGCTGGATGCGCGTACCGACACCTGTCTCGGCCAGAAGTGTAGTGCTTTTGAGCGCTGCTTCATAACCGAGATGCACCGGCGGGCGATGGAGAGCAACATCATCATCGTCAATCATCATCTCTTCTTCGCGGACCTGGCGATCAAGCAGGCGTCAGAACACGCGCCGGATGCGGGGATCCTACCCGATGTGGGGGCGGTCATCTTCGACGAAGCCCATGAGCTTGAGGATGTGGCCGGCAGTTATTTCGGCGTTTCAGTCAGCAACCTGCGGATCGAGGATCTGATCCGCGACGTGGAACGATCGCTCGAGCGAAATCATCTGCTCTCCTCGAAGCTCGAAGGGGCAACTCGCAACCTGCGCGAGCGATCCCAGTTTTTCTTCTCGGTTCTTCCGGCCGGGGATGGACGGTTTGCCTTCGCCAACCGCCCGGAGTTTCTTGAAGAGAGCGGCGAGGAGTTTCTGGCGGTGATGCAGGCCCTGGGCCGGCTCGGCTCGGAGTTGCAGAATCTTCCGCAAAAGCCCGAGGAGGTATTCCAGTTTGCGCGACGCATCGAAGAGCTGCAGGTTCAGCTTCAGTTCCTGATGGAGTCGGAAGACCCGAACACCGTGTTCTGGATCGAGCGGCGCGGGTTTCGCGGCTCTAGCCGGCAGAATGTTTTTCTGCAAGCCACTCCGATTGACGTAGCGCCGATTCTGAAAACCTGCCTGTTCGATCAGCTGGACTGTGTGGTGCTCACGTCGGCGACTTTAGCGGTGGGCGGCGGCTTCGAATACATTCGCCAGCGGTTGGGGATGGAGCAGGCGCGCGAGTTGGTCTTACCCAGCCACTTCGATTATGAGAATCAGGCGTTGCTTTATATCCCGCCCGATCTTCCTGATCCACGCACTCCACAATTTTCCGCCAAGGCGGCGGATCGCATTCGCGTCCTGCTGGAAATTACACGGGGGCGAGCCTTCTGCCTGTTTACCAGCTACGCGCAGATGAATGATGTATATCAGCGGCTGCTGGGAGGAATCGAGTTTCCGCTGTTGCTGCAAGGAGATCGACCCAAGAGCGCGTTACTCGAAGAATTCCGGCTCACGCCCAATGCGGTTCTGTTTGCCACCTCATCTTTCTGGCAGGGCGTCGACGTCCAGGGAGCGCAGTTGAGCTGTGTCATCATCGACCGCCTGCCGTTTGCCGTTCCCACTGATCCGGTGGTGGCCGCGCGCGTGCGCTCGGTCGATGACGCCGGCGGCAATGCCTTCTTTCAGTATCAGATTCCCTCCGCCGTCATAACTCTGAAACAAGGTTTTGGGCGCCTGATTCGCTCGCTGCAGGATCGGGGGTTGCTATGTCTGCTCGATAATCGAGTTGTGAAGAAGCAGTATGGGCGCGTGTTTCTCGAGAGCCTTCCCGATTACCGCAAAACGACGGACCTGCGGCAGATTAAGCAATTCTTTGGTTCCGCTGCAGCCGATCGGGCCACTTGATTCCGACTTCTCGATGCCCTGGCTTCCCGATTTTCCCTGTAGAATAGATGGTTAGCACCAGGTTCGAGGCCACCTGTGCTTCCAAACCGGTGAGGAAATAGATGTACGAAGTCACTGTGGAAGACTCCTTTGCCGCGGGACACTACCTGCGCCACTACAAGGGTAAGTGCGAGAACCCGCACGGCCACAACTATAAGGTGCGGGTCACACTCGCCGGCGAGGTACTCGACAAAGCCGGGCTTCTCGTCGACTTCAAGGATTTGCGAGATGTGATGAAACAAGTCATCGAGCGGCTCGATCATCAGATGATCAATGATCTGGAGCCCTTCACTACCCTGAATCCTTCGGCCGAGAACCTGGCAAAGTATTTTTATGACGAAACCAACAGCAAGTTAAAGCGCGAAACCAATGGGCTCGTGCGGGTGAAGGATGTCACCATCTACGAAACCGATGAGACCACGGCCAGGTACTTCGAGTGAAGACCGTTGCTAATTTGGTAATTTGTAATTTTGTGGTTTAAAGCATTCTCCAGGTTGTGCTTTTAATTGCCCAATTACAAACTAGTAGAATTCTTAGATGCAGATCACCGAGATCTACAAATCGATACAAGGCGAGTCTTCCTACGCGGGGCTCCCCTGTGTGTTTGTGCGGCTTACGGGTTGCAACCTGCGCTGCCACTGGTGCGACAGCGAGTACACGTTCACGGGGGGCCGCAAGATGGCGATTGAGGAAGTGGAAGCCGAGGTCGAGCGCTTGAGCCCCAACGGGGGATTGGTCGAGATTACGGGCGGCGAGCCGATGCTGCAGGAGAAGGAAGTTGTACCTCTGATGGAGCGGCTGCTGAATGGCGGCTACAACGTACTCGTGGAAACCAGCGGCGAGCGACCGTTGGAGAAAGTCCCTAAAGATATTATCAAGATAGTGGACGTTAAGTGCCCCCATTCGGGTGAGCCGGAAACTTTCCGCATGGAAAATCTGGATACGCTCACTTCACGCGACGAGGTCAAGTTTGTAATCAGCGACAGGGACGACTACGAGTTTGCGCGGGCGTTCGCGGCGGACCACCAGCTCTGTGCTCGCGTCAGCTCGGTCATCCTCTCGCCCGCGTTCGGTAAAGAGGCAAGCGGAGCGCGGGATACCTCGCACTGTTTAATCGATCCGCGTGAGTTGGCCGAGTGGATGCTCGCCGACAATGTTCAGGCGCGACTCGGGCTCCAATTGCACAAATTCATCTGGGACCCGGCTGTTAAAGGCGTATAGGCGTCCGCCGACTGGCGATGTCTTGTGGTTTTCAGCACGGTAGACGCCAACGGTTGGCATGGGCAAGAATGGCTATCTAAACAAGCGATGAACCGAAACGAGTGCGCGGTGATTTTGTTGAGCGGCGGAATGGATTCGTGCGTGTGTGCCGCCCTGGCTGCTCGCGACTATCAGGCGGCGGCGGTGCACGTCAGCTATGGACAGCGCACCGAAGAGCGCGAGCGCAGCGCATTCCACGCCATTTGCGATCGTCTGGGCATTCAGAAGCGGCTAGTGGTCCGCAATGATGCGCTGCCAGCCATTGGCGGTTCGGCACTTACCGATCCTGCCCTGGCTGTGCCTGATTCCCATGCTATCGGTCAAGGCATCCCGGTAACGTATGTGCCCTTCCGGAATGCACATTTTCTGGCGGTGGCGGTCAGTTGGGCGGAGGTTCTGGGTGCGATGAAAGTGTACATTGGAGCCGTAGAGCCCGACAGCTCCGGTTACCCGGATTGCCGCCCGGCCTACTATAAGGCGTTTAATGAAGTCGTGCACACGGGCACGAAGGCGGGCCTAATTCAGATTATGACTCCGCTGATCGCCATGCATAAGGCAGAGATCGTGACCATCGGCCTTGAATTAGGTGCTCCCTTCGATTTAACTTGGTCATGCTACAGTCGCGAGGATCGGGCGTGCGGTCGATGTGATAGCTGCATATTGCGGCTGCGAGCTTTCCGAGAAGCTGGAGCCGAAGATCCTATTCCGTACCTGTCGCCTATTAAGGCGGTTGTCTGATTCGAGATTTCGGATGTTCAATCGAGGGATCGAGAATGGGAGATCTTAATTCTTCGGTCCGGCTCCTCTATCCGAGCCGCGGAGGCCAATAAATGAAACGCAACTGGGTAGTGCTTTTGATTGCTGTGCTGGTGGCAGGAGTGTGCCTTCCGGCAGCCTTTGCACAGGCTACCGGGACCGTAAAGGGCGTTGTCAAAGATGTGGACGGAAAGCCCATTCCTGGCGCGGTGGTGCAGTACGTCAGTTCTGAAACAGGCCGCAAATATGAGTTGAAGACCAATAACAAGGGTGAATTTTTTTCCCTTGGAATTTCGCCCGGCAAATATACCGTGACTCTCTTGAGGGGTGGGAAGGAGTTGTTCCACTACAACGGGGTTCCGGTTACATTGGACGAAGAGCAGAACCGGCTCGATATCGATTTACAAAAGGAACAGCAGAAGGCTGCCCAGGGTCAGGGCTTGTCACCCGAGCAGATGAAACAACAGCAGGAGCAGCACGAGAAAGCGCAAAAAGAACAGCTGACGGTAAAATCTCTGAACGAGAAACTGGCGGCTGCCCGAGCTGCGATGCAAGCCGGCAATCCTGAGCAGGCTGTGCAGTCCATGACTGAGGCGACGCAGATCGATCCTAACCGAGACCTGATCTGGTTCACCTTGGGCGATGCGTATTCAGCGCAAGCTAAAAAGACTGAGACCACCGATCGTGCTGCCGCAAAGCCGCTCTATGATCAGGCAATTACCGCCTATCAGAAGGCGATCGCGATCAAGCCGACGGCCGACTACTACAACAATATGGCGCAGGCCGAAGCTAAATCTGGTCAGACCGACCAGGCCATCCAGGCATATACGCAAGCCGCTCAGCTTGATCCTACCCGCGCCGCCATGTTCTATTTCAATGAAGGCGCAGTGTTGACCAACACCGGCAAAGTGGACGACGCGATTGAAGCGTTCAAGAAAGCCATAGCCGCCGATCCGAATCGCGCCGATGCCTATTATTGGCTGGGTGTGAACATGATTGGAAAGGCCACTTTGCAGGGCGACAAGATGGTCGCACCCCAAGGGACAGCCGACGCTTTCAATAAGTATCTCGAGTTGCAGCCGACTGGTCCATTTGCTGAGCCTGCCAAGCAGATGCTGGCCAGCATAGGCGCCAGTATCGAAACCAGTTATGGCAAGAAAAAGGGGACGAAGACCAAGTAATCGTTGTTTGCTGCCCTGGGCGGCTGCGGCCGCCCATTCTTCAAAAGCTTGCCCCGCTCTAAGCTCTTCTCCCCGTGGTTTCTCCTTTGACAGTTCCCTCCGCCGGACGGCCAAGCGGCGTTCCGTGTCAATGTCTTCATCAGAGCGGCAGTTGCCCACTCCTGATGCGTGCAATTCCTACCTCGATTCCGGATTTGGCGAAGTCCAGACTCCGCCTGTTGCTCGAGAGGAACAAGCTTCCGTACGCGCCTGTCTGGCTAAAGGGTTCCGCCACTTCATTTCGCAGAAGCTGACTTCTCGCACCGATTCGAGCGGGTTAGTCCCCATTGTAGAAATTGTCAGAGCCGATATGCCCTGTCGCGCGTCTGTGGCCGATGGAAAGCACGAGGGAAACACCCTGAGCGAATATGTGCGTCAGGACTTGGTGGCATCGAGGGTCGTGACGGCAAAACTGAAGAGCTAAATGGATGCCGGAGTCGTTGACCTGGATCGAGCGCTTAGCCATGCGAGGAAGTCCGCCCCCCAGTTCGGAGGAAACACGGGAAAAATCCCGGTAACGGCCTTCCCAGGAGGACCCGATCCTTCGCTGGGTCGGGCGGGCAAAGCTTTTTGAGGTTCGGGTCGACGGTCAGCGGGACAGGCTATGATGGCAACTGGTCATGCATGTGAACCCAGCTTCTCCCCAGGCTCTAAGTTTCGAGGATGCTCGACATCTCGTAGAGGAGCATGCAGCCAAGCTGCGGCCTCGCGCCACTGAGGAAGTCGAGCTGCTCGAAGGCGTGAATCGTGTGCTCGCAGAATCCATTCACGCCGACCGTGACTTTCCTCCATTTCCCCGGGCCGCCCGTGACGGCTACGCGATTCGGGCGGCGGAGCTCGCCCAAGTTCCCGCTCAATTCGATGTCACGGGCGAGATCAGGGCGGGTGCCGACAGAGAGAGTATTCCCGCGCTCGCGCCGGGACAGACAGTGGCAATTATGACGGGTGCCGCGGCGCCGCTGCCAGCCGACGCCGTGGTTATGGTTGAGTACACCCGCCGGAGGGGCAATCACGTCGAGGTTCTGCGCGGCATTCAAGCCGGCGAGAATATTGTGGCGCAAGGGTCGGAGGCTCGGCAAGGTGATCTTTTGATTGCTCCGGGATCGCTGCTGGACGAAGCGGCGATTGGGGTGGCCGCATCGGTTGGCAAGGCGCGAGTCAGGGTCTATCAGAAGCCCGCTATAGCGGTGCTGGCTACGGGAGACGAGATCGTTAACATCGAGTCTCAGCCAGGGCCGACTCAGATTCGCAACTCGAATACCTACTCGCTCTCTGCTCAGATTCTCGCTGCCGGCGCTGAACCGGTGCGGCTGCCAGTTGCGGCGGACCAGGTAATCGAACTTCGAAAACTGATCGAGGCGGGGCTCGAGTCCGACATGCTGCTGTTAGCGGGCGGCGTATCGGCGGGGAAGTATGACCTGGTGGAACAGGTTTTAGCCGAGCTTGGGGCTGAGTTCTTTTTTACCGGCGCCGAGATTCAGCCCGGAAGGCCGATCGTGTTTGGGCGGGTGGGCGAAAAGTACTTCTTCGGCCTTCCCGGTAATCCTGTTTCCACCATGGTCACCTTCGATTTGTTCGCTACGCCCATTGTGGAAGCCTTGATGGGTCTTACGCCGCACAAGCTGGTGTTCCTGCATGCCCGGCTTAAGGCGGAAGTGACGACGAAAACAGGGCTACGGCGATTCTTGCCCGCTCAGCTTTCTGGAGAGTTTGAACGAGCGGAAGTCGAGTTGGCGGGTTGGCACGGTTCGGGCGACATCGTCGCGGCGGCGCGCGCAAACTGTTATCTGGTTGTTTCTCCGGATCGCGAGCGAATCGCTGCCGGGGAATCTGTTCCGGTATTAATCCGAAAATCGGCCATGTAAGATACAGATGCATGCCTCCGAAGCTCTCACATTATGACCAACGTGGCCGGGCGCGGATGGTGGATGTGTCCGAAAAGGCCTCCACCAAGCGAGCGGCAGAGGCAAGCGCTTTTGTGGCCATGAAATCGCGGGTCATCGAGGCGCTACCCGGCAATCCCAAGGGCGATCCGCTGGAAGTCGCGCGCCTGGCAGGCATCATGGCGGCGAAGCGAACCGCCGAGCTGATCCCGATGTGCCATCCTCTGCCACTGGCGCACATTGATGTGCGTACCCGGCTGTGCGAGAATGGCGTGTCTATTACCTCCCAGGTAACCACTACGGCCGTGACCGGCGTGGAGATGGAAGCGCTGGTAGCGGCCAGTATTGCCGCCCTGACTATCTACGATATGTGTAAGGCCCTCGACAAGGGCATTGAGATCCGCGACGTCAGGCTGGAGAGCAAATCCGGAGGTAAGAGCGGCGATTATCGAAGAAGCCGGTCGTCAGTACGCAACATAGGAAACCGCCGGCGGCAGTGATCCGGTATGTCGAACAACCTCAAAGTTCCGCTGGTAGACGACAATCCCATGGTGCTCGGGATGCTGCCCGAGAGCCGGTCCACGCTGGCCGAGGTCAACGCCGCCCTTGATGGCCCCTGCGATCGTCTGCCGAAGGCGGTGGATAACCCTCCCGACCTGCCGGTCAGCGATTTCCGTGTGCCGGGGATAGATGGGCAGCAGCTCATCGGGAAGCTCGACAGTTGGCCTCGCGCTGCCGTTGCCCGAATTTTGCTGGCTACCAAAACTGCCATACGCGAACGGAAACAAACCCGCACCTTGAATACTCAGCGCCTGCTGATGGAAGGGCTGCGCGGGCGCGAAGCAGCCAATCGCGACCGAATGGAATCGTAAGATGTCCTCCTCGACACCTGAGGTGTTCACGGCCGCTGTACTGACCGTCAGCGATTCGTCCTCGAGCGGCGAACGCGCGGACCTGTCCGGACCCGCTCTGGTCCAAGCTCTCGAGAAACAAGCATTCCAGATCGTTGCCACAAGAGTTGTTCCGGATGATCGCACTCACATAGAGAATGCGTTGCTCCAGTTGTCGGAAAAAGCCCGCCTCGTTTTATCGACCGGGGGAACCGGGGTTGCTGAGCGCGACGTGACACCAGAGGCGACCCGGGCAGTTTGTGAACGCCTGGTTGAGGGAGTGGTGGAGCGCATGCGATTGGAGGGCGCGAAAAGAACGCCGCTCGCGGCACTTAGCCGTGGTGTGTGTGGTATACGGGGAAAATGTCTGATCTTGAATTTGCCGGGCAGCCCCAAGGGCGCAGTCGAGTCGTTAGAGGCAGTAATGGACATCTTGCCGCATGCACTGAAGTTGCTGGCGGGCGAGACCGAGCACAGCTGAGGGGGCCAGTCACCAACCATGTGGCTCCTGACCAGCCCTTACGGGCTGGGACCATCAGATGTCGTCACCTCCGGGACAGGGCGATAAACGCCTGTGATCTTCCCTGAGCTGGCGCGCACTTATCGACCCTCGCACGTATCGGACCTCGGCGATAGTAGGTTCCCACCGCAAGATTTCGGGTATTTTTTGGGCGCTGCGCTGAGCATGAGACTCATTTTCCGCACGCGTCTGTCCGAGAGTGAGCCGGCTTCGCTCACGAACCGACCGAACCTGGACCCACGACGAGTTGCGGCGTGAGGAGGACGGCCTGGCCCATCGCTCGCAATTATCATCGGCGGCATTCCGGAGCACCTGGCAGCGATGCCCGGAAAGCGCTGGAACAGAATCTAAAACTAGACTGGAACTTGGTGGAATTGTTCCTTCCTCAGGCCGGTTTTATTTGGCGTTTGCCCACGGCAGCATCAGGCCAGCTTGGATTGAAAGCGCCAGAGCTATGGTCACGCCGTCGCGAACGAACTTTCCCACCGTGTCCGGCTGGTCAAGGGCGATGAATCCGCATGCCGGCTTGGCGTCGAAGGTCGTACGGTGCAATTGCATGGCGGAAGCGTACAGCAAGAATCGAACCAAGAGGAATCTGTAGTTAGAGAGAGGGTATTCCATGGGTCGCTGCGCGCTCGGAACCGTCGAAACCAGATCGAGACGCGCGGCGTAGCTTTCGCGTACACTTTTTTTCTGCCTTGACGACGATCAAGAACATCCTGGGCCGCTACACCGCATATTTGTGGGCATTACTTGGACCGTTGGGAATTTGGGGGGTGTTCGTGATTGCGGCTGTGGATGGATCCCTTGTGGGACTGCCCCTGGATGCGGTGGTGGCCGGCTATGTTTATCAGGACCATGCGCGATTCTGGCTTTATTCAATCCTTGCTGCTGCTGGTTCGGCAGTGGGCAGTAGCCTGCTCTACCTGGGCGGTTATGCCGGGGGTGAGGCGCTTCTCCGCAAAAGGATGGCCCCCGCCCGCTTCGAAAAGATTAAACATTCCTTCGATCGGCACGAGTTCTGGGCGCTTATGTTTCCGGCAATGCTGCCCCCGCCGACCCCATTCAAGCTCTTTGTGATAGCAGCGGCAGGCTTTGAGATGAACTATGGCCATTTCATACTGGCTATATTTCTAGGCCGCCTGGCCCGCTTTTTTATCCTGTCGCTGCTCACCATTAGATACGGAAGTCAGGCTATGAATGTCGTTGCCGCGCTTTTCCGCACGCACTTGCATTGGGTGCTGGGGACCTTAGGAGCGGTCATCGGAGTTTGGCTCGTACTCCATTTAAAAAATCGGCGGCGGAGGGCGCTAGACGCTTAGCCGCCCGAGTACAGGCGGGTGAGGCGAAACCTGGAAGTAACTTAGAGACTCAGCGTCTCTCGCTCCGCCCGGCAACTCACTAGAGCAAGCGAGAAACAAGGGACTCTCAGTGGGTCGGCGATCTCGATCAGACCGATGCCGCCTGATCGCTGGATCTGCCTACTGCGCCGGCAAGATAATCGAGAACTACCGGAGCAGCAAACATGGCGGCGGTGAACACGAGATCGCCCTCGATGCCGCGCCGGAAGAATGGCAGGCCGGCCGCGTAACTCGTCATCAGACCATTGAATGTTCTCGGGTACATGTCGGTCCACGCCGCCCACACCGCAAAATTGCTAATCAGGAAAAAGGAAACGGAACTGGTGAGCGCTGCTCCGACCACGGGTAGCGGCCGCTGGTGTGCGCGCAACCTTGTACCGAGCCAAACGATCAAGGCGTACCACGCAATCGTGACGTAATGGTCCCACGAGAAAACATAGGAATAGACGAATTTCGTGAGGATCACGTCCGAGACCGCGAAGAGGGCGACTGGAATAAACAGCTGCCGGCTCGAGCCGCGGGCTCCAAAAAAGAGCAGGGCGGCGGCTACTGGGGTGAACGCCAACGGATGAGGCAGGAAACGAACGGCGACTGCGAACAGCACGAACCAATATGCCAGCATAATCACCTCTTCGGAACATTGATTGTGGCGCTTGGGACGAGCGTCGTCAAGCAAGAGTCGAGCTGAGGACGAAATCGACTGCCAGATCGATGAGGTGATCGAAGCGCGGGCCGGTAAACGCCGCTGTTATCGCTCCGCTCCGCTGGCCGGCGCGTGCGAGGGCCAAAGAACTCCGCCTCCACCGTCAGATCACGGTTTAGTATGACGCCCGCGCTCAACGGCTGAGTCGAGCGTCCGGGGTAATGGAAGCGAAGGTCGTGGAAGCGCACCGCATATCCCTGCTCCGGCGAGGAGAGTTCTTCGGTCTCGGTAATCGGATACTGGGCCCAGTCAAGATATATGCGGCCGAGATAGGACTTCTTGGCGGCAAGTGTGACTGGCGTTTCCTCCGGTTTGTAGCGGACCTCCATGCTGCCATCCGGGTCCACTTCCGGCGCCAGTGTATCCACCCATGTAAGCGCAAAGAAATCCTTCGTCTCGACCACTCCGCTCCAGCGAAAGGGGTTCAGCCAGTAGGGAAAAGCGGAGGCGCGAATCGGATCGGCATCCTGGTACGTGCGTGCTTGCAATGCTGCGACAGCCCGATGGTGCTCGAAATCGCGCAAGCCCCACACCGCGAGGACGCCCAGCAACGCAACGGTTGCGGCGGTTCTGCCTTCGAGCCCACGATTACGGACTCCGATCTCCTCGTTGACAAGAGCAAAGAGCGCCGGCAGCACGAGTCCGCCGGTAAGCAAGAGCAAGAGAATCGGGTCGACGATAAATACGATGTCCCAGGAGTACCACCGCTCGGAAAAGGGCCAGAAGGGCCGCACACCGTAGTTGTTGGTGTAGTCCAGCAGGATGTGGCTTAGTCCAGCCAAGCAAGCGTACAGAAACAGCAAAACCCAACGTGGGCGAAGATGGGGAATGTTCGTTTTCCGTCCGCGCAGGCGCCAGACCAGATACATGAAACCTACAACCAGTGCCGCGACCAGTGGAATGCCCAGAAACGAATGAGTGAAACCCCTGTGATGGGCAAATCCGAAGACCGGCCCGCGAATTTGACCCAGTACGTCCAGGTCGGCAGCCTCCGCCGCCAAAGTCAGCGTGGCTGTGGCCAGTGCAGTCTTGCGATTAAGGCCTGCCCGGCCGAGACAGGCTCCGGTAAGAAAGTGAGTAATCGGTTCCACGTTGAGCTTGGTCGATCGAATTGCCATTCGAGAATAGCGGTGGTCGTTTGTCGGGTCAAATCCGCCATGTTGCGGGTGCGGTTCATGTGACCGTTTGAGAGCAAAGGGTTTATCCGCTGACCGGGGCGATGTCACGAAAACAGATCAAGTGGTTCGGTCGAGGTTCCTCAGCCCTGATGGCACCTGATTAAGACTGGGCCAGAGGTCGATCGGCAGTTGGCAGGCACGCCGCCCGCAGATTTTGCTTTCGAAAGGGGAAGAACTCTGGCGCCCAGTTTAGTGGCTTCACCGATCAGCTACTGGTTGGGGTTTCCAGCCACGATGTTCGGACGCTTGGTCGACGAAGAACGGATGACTGGGTTATTCGCACAGGATCATCGCTTGCGCTGTTGGGGGCGTGAAGGCGGTCTAGGCGTTCGGTGCCAGCAAAGTCAGCGCATCAGGAATAACAGACAGCTGCGCCGGAAGCGTGCCTAGCAGCTCACCATCGGCCTCGACGTAGACTTGCCGCGTCGGATCGTCGTTCCCACCAACTCTGCAGCTCACCGCGCTGGCGTTGTGTAGTTCGACTCCAGGCACGCTCCCACCCCAACCAAGGGCCCGACGGAGGA
>JBPYDQ010000722.1:0-6827 GCA_051986135.1 Terriglobales bacterium
GCCCAGCCGGATAAGGGTTCCAATTCCCGCAGCAGCGCTGTTTATCTTCCGGCGACCTGTTCCCGCGTCATATCCGCCATGATTTCCTTGCTTTTCTGGAGCAAATTTTCGGAGGTCAGGCGCGCAAACAGATCGATGCCGCGAGCAACAACACCCGTCCATCCCGTCTGATGACTGGCGCCCAGTCCCGCGCCGTTCTCGCCGTGGAAATACTCATAGAAGAGAATGTAGTCCTTCCAGTACCGATCTTCCTGGAACTTCTTCGTTCCTCCGTAAACCGGACGGCGGCCATTCTTATCGCGCAGGAAGATACTCTCTAGCCGGCGATGGATTTCCTCTGCCACCTCAAAGAGGTTCATGTAGTTGCCCGAGCCGGTTGGGCATTCAACCTTGAAGTCCGGGCCGTAGAACGGATACATGTGCAGCAGTGCCCGCACAATCAGCTTATTCACCGGCATCCAGATTGGGCCACGCCAATTCGAGTTGCCTCCAAACATGCCCGTGTTCGATTCGGCAGGCAGATACTGTACCTTGAATTCCTGTCCCCCTAGGTAGAACACAAACGGATGCTCGAGGTGGTACTTCGACAGAGACCGTATCCCATAAGGGCTGAGGAATTCATTCTCGTCCAGCATGTACTTCAGAATGCGAACCAGCTTGTCCTTGTCGCAGATAGCTAACAGCCTTCGCCCCAGATACCCGCCGACCTCGATCTCTTCGGCTCGCTGGACCTTTTTCGCTACCTCGGGATGCCGTTTCATGAACAGCTTGATGGCTTCGATCAAGCGTGGATGCTTGGCCGCTGTCCCTCCCTCAAAAACCGCTACGGCGCACAGTGGCAGCAGCCCCACCATCGAGCGGGTCTTCAAGGGAACGGCCTCGCCGCTCGGATAGCGAAGCAGGTCGTAGAAGAACCCGTCCTCTTCGTTCCACATCGAGTTGTTGCCTCCGCCCACATGATCCATCGCGTAGGTGATCCAGATGAACTGCTCGAGGTAGCGAAAGGCGATGTCCTCATACATGTTGTCGTATTCGGTCAGGATGAGGGCGATCTCAAACATGCAGATGCAGTAGAACGCCATCCAGGCGGTTCCGTCGGACTGGTCGAGATTCCCGCCGGTCGGCAGTGGGGCGCTGCGGTCAAAGACGCCGATGTTGTCCAGTCCGAGAAAGCCACCGGCAAAGACATTGCGCCCCTGCGGGTCCTTGCGATTGACCCACCAGGTGAAGTTCAGCGTCAGCCCCTGGAAAGATTTCTCCAGGAAACGCAGGTCAGAGCGGCCTAGCTCCGTCTCAATCCTGTAGAGAAACAGCGTTGCCCAAGCGTGTACCGGCGGGTTCACATCGCTGAAGTTCCACTCATACGCCGGAATCTGCCCGTTGGGATGCGCATACAGATTGCTCAGCATCAGCAGCAGTTGATCCTTCGCGAAATCAAAGTCCACAAGCGATAGCGCGATCGTATGAAACGACAGATCCCAAGCCGCATACCACGGATACTCCCACTTGTCGGGCATGGAGATGACGTCGTTGTTCAGCATTTGGAACCAGGCAGCGTTGCGGGCGTTCTCCTTACCGGGTTCCTCCATAGGATGGGCGTGATGCTCGCTGAGCCAGCGATCGAGGTCGAAGTAGTAATGCTGCTTCGACCATAACATTCCGGCCAGTGCCTGGCGGTGAACACGCCGTTCGTCCTCGCTCAGATTCTTCGGAGTAATCCGATCGTAAAACTCGTTTGCATCCGCCACCCGTGCATCGAAAGTCTTATCGAAGTCAATAAAGGCATTCGATGCAGGCTTCGCGCTCAGCCGCAGACGCACGACCTCGCTCCCTCGGGCCGGAACATTTAGCACATAGTGGGCTGCGGCTTTCGTCCCGGTCTTCGCCGGATTCACTGCACCGGTCTCGCCAGAGATCACGCACCGATGGAATGCATCCTTGACATAAGGAGAGGCGTTCGCGTACTTCCAAAGCTTTTCGTTATTGGACTCATTCTCGGTGAAGAGCAGCTCCGTCGCACCTTCCCATTGCAGCGTGTAGTCGCCAATTAAATGATGGGAGGCAAGAATCTTGTTTCCATCGATCTGCCCCATCACGGGCTTAGGCTTATCCTTCTCCCAGGTCCATGTGTTGCGGAACCACAGCGTTGGCAAAACATGAATCTGCGCGGCTTCCGGGCCTCGATTGTGAATCGAGATGCGGACCAGCGTGTCTTCCGGGTCGGCCTTCGCATATTCCACGAAGACGTCAAAATAGCGGTCCTCATCAAAGATGCCGGTATCGAGCAGCTCGTATTCGAGCTCCTCACGCGAGCGCCGTTTGTTCGTCTCCACCAGGTCGCGATACGGATACTCGCCCTGCGGATACTTGTAGAGATACTTCATATACGAGTGCGTCGGCGTGCTGTCGATGTAGAAGTAATATTCCTTGACGTCTTCGCCGTGATTGCCCTCGCTGTTCGTCAGCCCGAACATGCGCTCTTTCAGAATCGGATCCTTGCCATTCCAGAGCGCCACGCAGAAGCAAAGCAGCTGTTGGTCGTCGCAATAGCCGGCCAGCCCGTCCTCGCCCCAGCGGTAAGCGCGCGACCGGGATTGATCATGGGTGAAATAGTCCCAAGCATTGCCGTCTTTGCTGTAGTCCTCGCGCACGGTGCCCCATTGGCGTTCGCTCAGATACGGACCCCACTTCTTCCATGGGATTTGTTTTTCGCGGGCCTCGTTGAGCCGCTTCTGCTCGGTCACTTCAACGTACGAGAGTGGCGTGGGCTGGCTTTCGTTGGTGGACATTTTGTTCTCCTCGATTCTGGCATTTTGGGAGGCCCAGGCGTGTCATTCAGTCTAACGTTGGCAGCCTTCGTGACTGTCGGACACACGCATGTTACATCGTGAACAGTGCAGAGGTCCGCGACTCGCTGGGGACTGGTAATTCTGACGGTTCACGTCATCTGGCTCCCAAGGGATTTGCGACAGTCTGATGAGGTTCCACGGTCTCACGCGAATGCCGCTCCACTTGGGCTGCCTAGATCGGAGACAAGGAAAAGTGAAATGAATACCCAACCGGCCTAACGAGAAACAACAGCCAGACTTAATCACTGTCAATTCCGAAATGGCACACCCGACCCGATTACTTGTGAAACGGCGACCACATAAGGACTACCCTTCGAACACCAGCCTGGATCGCCAAGCGGACGGTAGTCTACCACAACCCACGCTTTGTTCTTCCGCTAAGGCTGGATGAGGTCAGATCCGAGCACAACGTACTGTCTCCGTCGGCTCAGCCACCTTCTGCTTCACAGAGTCCCAGAACCTAGGAGGCGCTATAATCTGACGGCCGATTAAAAAGGGGTGCATGATGACAAGCCAACACTTGGCTCCTCGTTTGCTGCCGCGTGCCTATTCTGGCAATGGCTCGGATTGGCGCCAGAATAGGCGTTTCCTAGGCGACGGTAGATGGTGAATCTTAATGAAAATTTGTTCCGGTCTGAATATCTGTACGAGCTTCCTAAAGAAGGAGGTGCATTATGGCTGCTCCAGCCGTTCTAGACGTTCCTAAATCTCTCGACAAAGAACCGATCGCGCAGGTCATTAGGGACCTTGGGGTCAATCAAAACCAGGGGCTGACGTCCGTTGAGACGCAGACGCGTCTGTCTAAATTTGGCCCCAATGCGATTGAAGAGAAAAAGAAGAGCCATCTAACGGTCTTCCTGGGCTATTTCTGGGGACCGATGCCTTGGATGATCGAAGCAGCGGCCATTATGTCTATTCTGGTGAAAGATTGGGTGGACGTGTCGGTCATCCTCACTCTGCTGCTGTTCAACGCAGTGCTGGGATATTCACAGGAGCGTCAGGCGGCAAATGCTCTCGATGCTCTGAAAAGCGCATTGGCAGAGGAAGCCCAGGCGTTGCGGGACGGCAAATGGCAATCGGTGTTGGCGAAAACGTTGGTTCCGGGAGACATTGTCCGCGTGCGACTCGGTGATGTCGTACCAGCCGACCTGAGGCTCTTCGAGGGCGACTACCTGGATGCGGACCAGTCTGCTTTAACCGGCGAGTCGCTGCCGGTGGCGAAGAAGATCGGAGACGAAGTCTATTCCGGTTCCATTGTGAAAAAGGGCGAGATGTCTGGCGTCGTTATCGGCACTGGATCGAATACTTTCTTTGGGCGCACCGCCAACTTGGTGCAATCCGCGGGTGCGGAGTCTCACTTCGAGAAGGCTAACAACACCATCGGCAACATCTTGATCGTGATGGCGGTTGCCCTTGCAGTAGTAATGGTGGCAGTGCAACTCGAGCGCGGCGCTGACCTGCTCCGAATCGCTGAGTTCGCCCTGTTGCTTTTGGTAGCCGCGATTCCTGTGGCTATGCCGGCTGTGCTCTCGATGACCATGGCGATGGGGGCGAAGGTTTTGGCAGCGGAGAAGGTGATCGTTTCCCGGTTGGAAGCGATCGATGAACTGGCTGGTATTCAGACTCTGTTCTCCGACAAAACCGGAACGTTGACGCAGAACACACTGACGCTGGACGAACCCGTGGTGTGGGGTAATGCCAAAGCAGAAGATGTGATTCTGGCCGGCTCACTGGCATCGAAGGCAGAAGATAAAGACCCAATTGATTTGGCCCTATTGAAGGCGCTTAAGAACTCAGACGTTCTGAAAGACTATCAAACCACTGCTTATGTTCCGTTCGATCCGGTGGCCAAGCGAACGGAGGCAACTATCAAGGACAGCTCGGGACGGATCTTCAAGGTGACCAAAGGAATGCCGCCGGTAGTCTTTGAACTGACAAAGTTGAACGCGGAGGACAAGGCGAACGCACTCAAAATTGTGAGTGACTTTGCGGCCAAGGGTTACAGGACGCTGGCCGCCGCGCGAACCGATGTGAGCGGGGCCTGGATTCTGCTGGGCATCCTCCCCATGTACGATCCACCTCGGCCCGACTCCAAGGAAACGATCGCTCGCGCTGCGGATTATGGCGTGACCGTGAAAATGGTGACGGGTGACGATGTGGCTATTGCAGAAACCATTGCCGAACAGCTCGGGTTAGGTAGCAAGATAGTGGCCGCTTCGGACATCTTTGTCGGCGAAGTTGGCAAGGGAGACATTCCTCTCGAAACGGCGAAGAATGTCTGTGTGGCGCAAGGCTTTGGCCGTGTGTTTCCTGAACATAAATGGGCCATCGTGAAATCGGCACAGGAGCTGGGACAGATCGTCGGAATGACCGGCGACGGAGTAAACGACGCTCCGGCACTCAAACAGGCGGATGTGGGCATTGCGGTGTCTGGTGCTACCGCAGCGGCGCGAGCGGCGGCGGCATTGATCCTCACCGCGCCTGGGCTGTCGGTAATCATTCGCGGAATCGAAGAAGCACGCAAGACTTTCGCGCGCATGATGGGCTACGCCTATTACCGTGTCGCCATGACCATCAACATCATGGTTTTTGTCGTTCTGGCCATGATCGTCCTGAATCTCCAAGCACTCACCCCGATCATGATCATCCTGCTGGCCTTGCTCGATGATGTGCCAGTTATGCTGATTGCTTTCGACAACGCAACGGTTGACCCCATGCCAGTGAAGTGGGACATGTACAAGGTGCTGATGACCAGTTTCATCCTAGCCACTGTCGGGGTTGTCCAAAGCCTGGTCATAGGGCACTACCTGTATCGCGACTTGGGGTTGCCCTTAGCGCAAGTCCAGACCGGAATGTTCATGCAGCTCGTGATCGCAGGCCACCTACTTTTGTTTTCAACCCGCGCTAAAGGGCCTTTTTGGAAGCCGCCGTTACCATGCGCTCGCCTCTTCTGGGCCATCATGGGCACGCAGGCTGTAGCCGCGCTGATGGCGGCTTACGGAATACTTGTCGCCCGCATTTCCTGGAGCATAATCGGCTTCATCTGGGTGTACAACCTGGTGTGGCTGTTCGTCGTCGATTTTGTAAAGCTCGCTGAAAATCGCAGAATCGACCGCATGCGTGCCGGCAAGTTGCTGTGGCAAAGGTGGCTGAGGCCGTTACGTGCGCGGCCTGTTTAGCACCACGTTGAGATTAGGACGGAGCAGCAAACAAGGGATTCCCCATGGACTATCGCAAGGAGTTTTTGGTTGAACCTGGATCCAAGGTGAAGCTCGATAAGCTTGACCCTGGATACACGGGAAAGCATGTGTCGGAGGAGAAAGCCAGAGCTGACATCGAGAAGTATCGAGTTGAACTGACTCAGCAGCAACTTCTGATGTACGCGGAGAAACGGCATTCGTTGCTGATCGTGCTACAGGCGGTCGACGGCGCCGGTAAGGACGGTACCGTCAACCATGTCATGAGCGCCATGAATCCACAGGGGACAACGGTTACGGGGTTTAAGGGCCCAACCGCCCTGGAACTGGACCACGATTTTCTCTGGCGGGTTCACCCTCACATTCCAGCCAAAGGAACGGTTGCGATTTTCAACCGCTCGCATTACGAGGACGTGCTGGTGGTGCGAGTACACAAGCTGGCTCCCAAAGATGTCTGGTCAGAGCGGTACGAGTTGATCAACGACTTCGAGAAGCTGCTCTACCGCCAGAACAATACCCATATCATCAAGTTCTTCCTGCACATCAGTAAAGAAGAGCAACTGGAGCGATTCAAGGTGAGACTCGACGATCCCGCGCGCAACTGCAAAATCAGCAACTCTGACTACAAGGAACGCGAGTTCTGGGACGATTACACGAAGGCTTTCGAGGATGTTTTTGAGAAAACCAGTACCAAGCATGCGCTGTGGTACATCATTCCCTCCAATCACAAATGGTTCCGCAACCTGGCGGTATCGCAGATTGTCGCTGCCACGATGGAAGA
>JBPYDQ010000723.1:0-3528 GCA_051986135.1 Terriglobales bacterium
AAAGCATACGTAAACACTGTCGACTTCTCAGGAGTGATCAACCAGAATTCCGTCTTTGGTCAACTGCCGAGCCGACTACACACAAGTTGACGGGTTCGTTACTCGACAAGAAAATGCAGCACTCTAAGCCTGTGTGGGATGCCGCAGTGCACCGGGCGAAGATTATTCGTAGCGTAACGCTACCATGGGATCGACCTTCGATGCGCGCCGCGCTGGGATGTAACTGGCGGCTGCAGCCACGACAGCCACCAGAGCCGCCGCCAGCCCGAGCGTGATTGGATCTGCAGGCTTCACCCCGAACAACAAAGAGCTGGCCGTCTTGGCCAGCGCGACGGAGAGTCCAAGTCCAACGACAATGCCGACAGCCAACAGTAAGAGGGCGTCGATTAGGATCATACGCAATATGCTTCCACGTCCGGCGCCGAGGGCCATGCGAATGCCGATTTCGTTTGTTCGCCGCTGCACGATGTAAGCGATCACG
Source organism: Terriglobales bacterium (assembly GCA_051986135.1). Classification (GTDB taxonomy): domain Bacteria; phylum Acidobacteriota; class Terriglobia; order Terriglobales; family Acidobacteriaceae; genus Gp1-AA122. Next base: position 482 of record JBPYDQ010000723.1, read on the forward strand.
CCGTATAAGCCAATCACAGCAAGCACCGCAGCAAGAAAGCCGAACAAGCCGGAGAGCGTAGCCATCAAACGCTCGCGCACGAGCGTATTACGGATGTCGGATTCGAAAACGTGGAAGGTGAGGCTGATTTCCGGGTTGGCCTCTGCCAGCCGGCGTTTAACGGCCGAAATGGTTTCCGCTAGAGGTGCCTGGGAGCGGATCATAAGAATGCCAGAATCTTCTGGCGCCGGGTACTGCGCGACAGGGATGAAAGCAATGGCGACGTTTTCATCGCGGAGATCGTGATACTTAGTGTCCTTCACCAATCCAACAATTTGAACCACGAATTCCGGTTGGTGTGGTCCTACAGGCGAGTGGAAGCTCATACCCACGGGATTCGCTCCGTTGGTCAGGGCGCGCGCAAAGGATTGATTGACGATGGCTACCTTGGGAGAAGTCGCCGTGTCGCGCTCGTTAAAATCGCGACCGGCCAGGAAGGAAGTTTTCAGGGTCTGGAAGTAACCTGGACTCACCCAGCTCTCATCCACTGTTTTCTTTTTGCTGGAATCCTGGCCGTCCAACCAGATATCGTTATTGGACCCACTGCCGCCCAAAGGAACAACTTCTGTCTCCGCGGCGGCCTCGACGCCCGGAATCGCACGCACCTGCTCGAGCAGGTCTCGTTTGAACGCTTGACGGTGTTCGGGGGCGAGTTTTAATTCACTAAAATCCAAATCTGTGATGAGGACGCCGTTGGCGCGGAAGCCGGGGTCAACGCTCAGCAGCTTTCCCAAGCTGCGGGAAAACAAGAGTGCGCCCACCAGCAGCACGAGGGAGAGCGCAACCTGAACGATCACCAGCGCACGCCTCAAACCAAAGCGTTCGCGTCCGGCGGTGTTGCCGCGTCCTCCGGCCTTCAACACTTCAGCCGAGCCGTTGCGCGTAGCGCGCAAGGCTGGAGCGAGTCCGAACAGAAAACAGGTCAAGACTGCGAGGCCCAATGTGAAGCCAAGCACCCGCCAATCGGGCGTGAGATCCATGAATACCCGATTCTGTTCGGTGCTGATCAACGAAACCAGAAACTTACCAACTGAATTGGAAAGCGCAAGACCGATCGCGGCGCCGGTGGCCGCTAAGAGAAAGCTTTCGGCCATCAATTGTCGGATTAGCCGTCCTCGTGACGCTCCCAGCGAAAGCCGGATGGCGATTTCGCGTGCACGGGAACTGGCTCGGGCCAGCATAAGGCTGGCCAAGTTCGTGCAGGCGATCAACAGGACAAATCCAGTGATGGCTAACAGCAGGTCCAGCGGCGTCTCGTAGTTGTTGCGGATGTCGGAAACGCCGGTGCCTGCCGGGAGCACACCTAGATGGTAGGTGAGATAGTGTTTCTCCTCCTCCGCGCCAAATCTCGTGATGGCCGTTGCCTCGAAAACTTGCGGGGATACTGCAGCCAGCTGAGCCGAAGCGGTATCGATACTCCAGCCCTGCTTGAGGCGCCCCATGACAGAAAGCCACCACGCATGCGGCACATCCACGCGTGCTTCCTCACCCCGAATTAGCGGGTCCGCGCAGATCGGAACCGCTACATCAAATCGCCTGCCGACTTCCAGACCATAAAAGCTGGCGGGAGTGACGCCGATGATTACAAAGGGATGATGTTCGATTAGAATCTTGCGCCCAATCGCCGAGGCCTCTCCGCCGTATTCCCGCTTCCAGAATGCTTCGCTGAGGACAACGCCGGGCGAGCCACACCCGCGCTGATCGTCCTCCACGGTGAGGAGTCGCCCTAAAATGGGATTCACGCCGAGTACGCGGAAGAAATCTCCACTCACATAAAGGCCGTCCACATAGTGCGTCTCGCCGCTCGGGGCGATGTTGAAACGACTCTCGCTCCAGGCAAACATCCCCGCAAACCCTTGCTGTAGGGTCCGGATCTGTTCCCATTGCGGGTGGGTCAGGTCAGGGTGCGGCGACGTAAAATCGCCCGTGCGGCCATGGGGCTGAATGATACGCACCTGTGCCAATTGGTTCGGGTTCTTGAGCGGCAGCGGGGTCAGGCGGATGGAATCAAGCAATTGGAATATGGCAGTGTTGGCGCCGATGCCGAGCGCGAGCGTTAGCACTGCAACCGCCGTTAAACCCAGGTTATTGCGCAGCATGCGCACGGCGTAGCGGAGATCCTGAAGCAGGGCGGTCATAAGTGTCTTCCGATGGATTAAATCCAGCGCAGAGACCTTGGCCGAATGGCCTAACAAGGTGGAGAGAGTGCAATTCTTACGCCTGATCTATCGCAACTCACAAACCATTGAAAGGAGGGAGAAAAGAGCTGATTAATGTGGGAAAGAAGGGTGGCGCGATGTCCTTTTCTGGGCTCCGCTGTTCAGGAGCGAACAACCACAAAACACCTGCCTTGCTGGTTCGCTCTCTTATTACGGGCAATCCGAAGGTCAAACCCGTCCGAAGTCCCCTTCAGCGAAATTGGACCGATTGGGAACGACAAACGGCATCTGTCCAGAGATCTGGCACGGAGTCAGTCCTGTCTGGAGCTGGTTAGATCACTTGGTTGTATAGTCGGCAAACCGTCGAAGTGGTCCGTGAAGCTCCCGAGAATCCAGCTTCGGGGACATGTGCCACACAAGGATCTCGCCTACAACGTAATGGACCAGAAGCGGACTTCTGGGGACCTTCGCGACTCGCTGGCTCAAACCACCGCTCGTCTTCGCATCACTTCAATGTCGCCCTGATTCCGGAGGAATCCGGGCCCTGAGGGTTCTGGCAGGGTATCGCCATTTCTCCACGCATGCGAAGGCGATTTTTCGCCAACTGGCCCGGTTTCCGGGTTGCCACTAATTGGGCACTAGGCATCCTCGTCGAGCAGATCAGCTAAACCAGATGGATCCGTTGTGCGCAGAGATTCGATTTGACATTTGCTGCAATCTGGGTTATTTAGCCGAAAGTCATGCGCCAGCTGTCTCTGCTTTTGCTCCTTTATTCCAGCGTCGTCGGTGTCCTAGCGCAACAGGCCCCGCCGTCCAAGGTCACTCCTCTGCTCCTCCCCGGTCTCGGGC
>JBPYDQ010000724.1:0-2200 GCA_051986135.1 Terriglobales bacterium
AGCGCCTTCAACGACAGAAACTGATCTCTGCTGTTGGCAATGCCATTGAAGCAGTGGCGGGTGCCGAGCACTTTAAACTTATTCTGCTTCCTGACAAAGTCTTGCAAGTTTTCCAACGAGGTTGCAGTCGTTACTCGCTCGGTGCCGTAGGTTACGTTGCCAGCCCAATTCCTTAGTTTCTTCCCCTGCGCCCAGGCAGATAATGGAGGAAGCAACGGCGTGCTGAGCGCGGCGGAGCAAAGCTTCAGGAAGGTTCTTTTATCCATAGATGTGACTCAGGCGAATCGCCAGTATGAGTATAGAGGGAGATCCAGCGCGGTATGGGTGAATTCATTTCTCGCACGATTCCGCATCGACTCGAGCCTGCCGAAGTGTCACGTTCCTCGAACGAGCGAAAGCATGCTTACTTACTCACCTTTTTATGACCAGGTTGCACGCATAGCGAGGGAGCACATTCTATCCAACTCCTCATTCACGCCCAGGCTAGAGTGGAGATAAGTGCCTATACTCAGTCTGGGTTGTGAAGAAATGACGGATCAACCACTACCAATCATGTTTCGAGGGGAGAGGCCGACGATGAGCTAATCCATGACGTTGATCACCAACCTCAATCGCCCTATCATCAAAAATTTTCTCCTCGCTCTAGTTATGCGCTCCGCCACATCTGGACAATGAATCGTGTGGTGAGTGAGCTTCATCTATTAATCGACCTGAAAATTTATGCCGTCGCGAAAACAGCTGATTGCTTTCATCGCAGTCGTCCAGTCGATTCTTTTCCTGGCGCACTTCTTCGTATACGAGACATGGATCTTTTCGCCCGGGGATGCCGAAGTCTCAGGTCGAGTCATCGCGGCCCTCACGCTTGGCATACTGTCCATCAGCTTCGTAACTGCATCGCTGCTTGCATTTCGATACTCGAACCGCTTCGTGCGAGGGCTGTACAAGGTGTCAGCAGTCTGGATGGGACTGCTGAGTTTTCTCCTATTCGGTGCGGCTGGATCGTGGGTGGTTTTAGCTGCCAGCCATCTGGCGGGATTCAGTCTGAATTTCCATCGGAGTGTCGAAATTCTGTTCGCTCTTGTCGCGGCACTCGGGGCGTTGGGGCTTCTAAATGCCAACTGTACGAGGATCACGCGAGCAACCGTACGATTGGCGAAGTTGCCGGAGGCTTGGCGCGGCCGGAGAGCTGCTCTGGTCAGTGACCTTCATCTGGGACATGTCAGAAACAGCGGATTCTTGCGACGCATCGTGACCAGCATCCTGCGCGAGGAACCGGATACGGTCTTCATCGTCGGGGACCTCTTCGACGGCACAGCGATCGATGCTCTACGGGCAGCAGAACCGCTGAAGCAACTCGTCGCTCCTCAAGGCGTCTATTTCGTCGCTGGCAACCACGAGCAGTTTTCGCAGTGATGAAAGATTCCTGGACGCTGTGGCCGCGGCCGGAGTCCGCGTTCTCAGCGACGAAAAGGTGGAAGTCGATGGTTTGCAGATAATTGGCGTATCTTACAGGAACGCGATCCATCGAAGCCGGTTTGGGTCGTTACTGAAGGCGGTCGGCATTGACCAAGCTCGTGCCGGCGTTCTCTTGACTCACGCTCCCGATCATCCAGATGTCGCGGAAGCCACCGGCGTTTCCATGCAAGTGTCGGGTCACACCCAGCTTGGGCAATTCGTTCCTTGGAGCTGGATCGCACGCCGCGTGTACCGGCAGTTCGTCTATGGGTTGAGCCGCATTGTCAAGATGGTGGTGTTCACTTCTAGCGGAGCGGGCACCTGGTGGCCACCATTGCGGTTGGGATCGAATCCCGAAATTGTCATGCTTGAGTTCCAGTAAAACACATGCCGTGCCCCAGCAGATCTTAGTCATCAACCTCCAAGACCTTGCAAACACCCGCTGATGAAAGCGTCTCTACTCTACTCCGAGGCGGTTGGAGTGGATTCCGCGCGGATCGGTCGCCTCGTCTAACTCCGCGCTGCCTCCGCCCGACGGCGCCGGCGCAGCTGGCGCATCAGCAGCGCGTGCAGCAGGACGCCTGTGGCTCCCTGTCCTGCAATGCCCTTGGCACCTGTCGCCTGAATTTTTTTGGTGAAGAGACGACCGTGCGACGAGTCTACCTGCGGTTATTGGCGCACACCGACGAACATATGGGCCAGATGATCGCTTACCTCAGGTTCAAGGGGATTGCCCCGCCGTGGC